>JAJCXK010000072.1 GCA_029263475.1 Candidatus Nitrosopumilus sp. | reverse complement strand
GACAACTCCGGTGATTCTTGATGTGCACATTTCTTGTGAAATAAAATCACAGTAAACATTGCTTGCAGTTACAGGACCAAAAAATACTCCAAAATACCCACAAATTGCAATGAGTATGATTTTATTTCTATTCTTCATTTTTTTCTAATTAAAATTATTTAGTAACTGTAATGGTACCTGTTTGCCAAGGATGAATCATACAGAAATAAGGGTAATCACCTACCGCCTCAAACTTTATGGCATATGTTTCATCTGCCATTGCCATTCCTGAATCAAACAAGCCTGTGGGGCCAACATCTGGACCGCCAGAAGTTACAGTATGTGCTGCATCATCATAATTCTTCCATTCTACAACATCTCCTACTTTGACTGTGATTTCTTCAGGTTCAAAACAATGTGCAATTTCTTCACATCCTGGGACCGAACTGCCTTCTGGTACGGATATTCTAACAGTTGGCATATCGCCATATTCAGGACTAGATACTTTTCTTACTGGTTTGTCGGCATTTCCAATTTCCAAACAGTTCGTATGTTTGATAAATTCTGCAACATATTGATCACGAGCACCACCGTTGTTGTAAAAAGATGCAGGTATTGTCAATTCAACATCAGGTATAGAACCCAATTGTTGACGAAGTTCTCCATCATCCACATGGCAATCTGCGCGTTCATAAATTCTATCATCCCAATAATCATAACCTAAGTTTAATCTTAACTCATTGCCAGTAATGTTGTTGAATGCACGCATATCAAGTTCAACATTATGCCTACGATCACGTTCCTCAACTATTGCATCAGGGTACCTATCCAAGAAATTTTTGTAGGATTCCTTAACTTTCATTAATTGAAATTGTTTGTCACTGTCTACAAACAATTGAGCAAAATCAGATTCATGTTGTAAATACGCACTTATTGTAAAAAACGGTGTTAAAATTGCAAGCGATGAAATACCCATAACAATACCAATTTTTGCATATGTTTGTAACTGCATTCAATTTCATCTTTAGTAAGACGTTCATAAAGGATCCTGCTCTTTATCGAAAATAGAAATTTAAAGAATTATTTATAAACAAAATGACGGCATCAGCCATTATTTCAATACTCTTTAGAGTCTAGTTTTCATTTTTTAGAAACACTCATTGTTTTTGAGAATTATCGGAGAAAAATGCAATAGTTCAAAAGTTTGTTGGCTGTAACCGTTGGCAAAACACTGGTACATGTATGTCAAATCATCTCCTTGAAAATTACCTACTGCCAAAAATGCCATCTTATTTTCCTGTCTCATTTCATACACAATTGCAGGTTCTTGATCCAAAACCCTTACTAATCTATATTCGCTGTCAGGATACATGTCAAGAAAAGTCTGAACCATCTCTGAATTATTTGCAGCTTCTACAATGTGTTCATCCGAAAGTATTAGGTGAAGCGATAAGTTGGTAGTTCCAAGTATTATCACAAATGCAATTATTGCCAAAATTACTATTACGATAATCATCAAAATCCAAGTCTTCATTTTCTTTGCTCAAACAATTCTTGTAGTTTATCTGGAATTAAACCGTAGTTCACATTGTACTCTTGAATGCTCTTCTCAATGGCATTGATGGATTCATCTTGATACATGGAATTTACGATGTCACTTAGTACGCTGAATCTCTCCAGCTCATTTTGAAATTTCATCACTGTTTCATAGTCCTTGCTCATTGTCTCGGCTTTTTGGAAATGATTCCTTGTTTGCTCAGATATGACTTTTCCATAATCATAAACTGCCTGATGCCACAAATCAAGCGGAACTATGCAGAATTCCTCATGCTCTAGGCTAGATAACACCCTCTCTTTGGTGTCTGCCATCGTCAGTTCCTCTTTTGTCTTGTCATAGCATGAAAGAAAGTAACGAGACGATATCTCATTATTGCATGAATCCACATGAACCCATGTGCCTGCAGAATAATTCCCATCATTAGATACAGAGCGTATCCCATAATGAACGTCTGAGCCGTGTCTTCTTTCATCTTGAACATCTAGTTCGATTGAAAATTCAGAGTATTTCTCCATGAATGACTGAAACATTTCAGTTTCGGGTATCTTCTGTAGGTGAACTGGAATATTTGAGGAGAAATCACATATTGGTTTTATAGATTCTGGATCAACTGGTTTCAATTCTGATGCAGGCAAGAACGGAAAGTAGTTGTTTTCCAAATTGACTTTTGTAATTTTTACTCCAAATGAATCACTTGCAATCTCTTTTATGATATCTTTAATCAATATTCTCTGTTTGTCTATTTTTTCTTGATCATTATTTTCGTGATAAATGATTGCCTGTTGACTTATCGCATCTAGAAGTACTGCAGAATTTTCTAGAACATCTTTGTCTAAATCAGATTTTACAATCACAGAACCCGTAATTGATGGAGAATCTACTGAAAAATATCTGTAAACTCCGGTATGGTTAAACATGACTGATTGCCGTTCGCCCTGATGTATTGGACCGATGACAAATTCATCAAAATTGATAAAATGTGACGGACCGTCAGTATTAAGCCACGTTACCGTGTTGTTTTTTCCAAGTACGACTGTTATCGCCTTTGGGAATATTGGATTTTCACTCTGAGGATCAAGTGCGCCAAGATTGATGCGGACAGTTGTGGGCTCTGGGCCATAATCCATGTGGACTCGGGTGCATTTCAAAAAGCCTGTAACCTTTCCACCATCATATGCGCATTCTTTTTGGTGGTTTGCCTCCATCGTCGGAATCAATATTGCGATAGATCCAACTAGGATTGCAATTCCTGAAACGATGCCAATTGCAATCAACAGACTGGTTTTCACTTTTTATTCTCCAAAACTAATTCCCGAACCAAGATTAACTGAAAGTGAATGTGATATCAAATCAGGCATCTTGCATGGCAGTAACTTGTCAGGCATAGTAACATGAGTCCCCCAAAACTCAAGGTATGTTTTTTCTTCCATTTGGATTGTGTCGCGATACTCTACAATGTGAGCTGTTTTGGAATTGCCTCCAAGACAATGAGAAACAAAGGTGTCGCCAGGAAGCAATACAGCTGAATATTCAAAATAATTATCAGTATTTTCTACCGTATGAAATCCAAATTCAACCATGATTTCCTTTGATTTTTCATTGAGCAAAGTCACTTTGGCAATATCAAAAAGCCTGTTTTTTGCCATCATTTCCTTGTTCTCCGGTACATATACAAATTCACCGTATGTGGGAGGAAATACAGATCTGACTTGCATGTCCTCATCAGGATAAAAAATATCTCTTGGAGGCCTGCAGATGTACTGCTCAGAATCTAGTGGGACGCATAAGTATCCTCGTTCATTTTCCTGCCTTTCCTTACAGTCAATGTCACAACCGTCTGCAAATTCCTGCTGTTTCATTTCTTGCAGATAATTCCAATGGGGAATCTCATTTGGTTGGATTGAGATTAATCCCAAAGATACAGACACTAAAAAGCCAACAATTATGATTAGACCATATTCAAATTTCATTTTAGTCGTTATTCCTACCAACAAACTCATCGATTACTATCTTGGATAATTTCTCAAAGGGAATTGTGGATTCCATCTTGTACCAGTGTCCATCAAGGCAGAAATCAAAATAAAGATAATCATAGTCATCATCACGTATTTCATAAAATATCATCTGATCATATACTCCAAATGATTCCCTTGCATAGCCATGACTATTAGGAGTCCAAGATTCACGTACACAGTAGCTGTTTGGAATGACTTGCAAGGACATCACATCAAGTCGGGATGTTGGGTGGTAGTACTTAAAACTCGGATGTCGGTCATTGTTAGGATTTACAAAATGTAGATAGTATCCGCCGTCAAGTGTCAATGGAACTATCACAGAATCTGGAAAGTCTGCAGAGTATGTGTCCAACAAAATTTGGGAAACTGCAAGCATCTCCTCATCAGAGACATCTCGTCCAACTCCGATGACGCCGTTTTTGTCACGGGTGAATGTAGGTGACTCTACCAACAAAAATCCATCCTCGTCTATTGACAGGTCCATCTGGGGCAAAGCACCTGTGTTTGATGCCTTTATCACTTTGACGTGGGGATGCACTGACACCCCGTCAAGCACGCGGTATCCTGGGCTATTACACGGATCCTCAATTAGGTGATTTCTGCCCTCATATGTCCAATATTTTATGTAGCAATGCGACGTCAAGTCAAGCGCACTGTATGCCTTGAATGAAGAAGTGTCATTTGTTGCCCCGCCAAAATATTCGGGAAGACGAATCAGGTTAAACGCCTGAAACGCATCACGGTTGTGGATGTTTTGTGTATCAGGATAGTAGAATTTAAAAGTGCTTCCAGGATCCATGTCAGAAATTTTGACAAAATCATTTAGGGCTATCTTGTTGTTGTGACGTGTATCTATTTTTTCTGCATAGATTTTTTCAGATGAAGGGGATGTTTCTACAGAAAAATATTCCCCAATACTAGCAGTTGCCATGATAACAAGAATTCCGACTGAGAATAATACCAAGTATTTTTTTAGATTTCTTTCCACTTTCTTTTTCTCCTGCTCATAAAAATAACTACAATGACAATAATCATGATTCCAAAAATACTTGCAACTGTAATTACAAAATAAGATTGAACAGCATCTACAGAATCAGAATCTATTTCTATGCATATTCCATTACTCTCTATTTGTCCAATTCTGCATTCATCTATACAGATATCCCAGTCTAAGACCAATCCGGGCGGACAAATATGGTCTGGATCCACATACGGTTCCTCTTCTTCGGACATGGGTTCTGAAACCATGTTTGGCTTTATCATGGATTCAGATATTCTCAAAAGTTGTTCTTCTTGCATATTGGATTCCAATCTGATCTTTACCTCGTCAAGGAAAACGACAACACGAGATGCCAAATATTCTTCCCCATCTGTTGTTTGTAATTGCACGGATGATGAAATCCCGCCTTTTCCATTAATTCGGACTTGCTGCTCGTTGGGATTTAGAAATTGAAGATAGTCATCATATGTGAAAAATTCTTCTCTTTCAAAAATTATTTGCAATATTTCTTCATCATCCCCAAATTCTGAAATGAGCATGTTTTCAGAATATTTTTCTTTTGAATAAGTCAGCCTCGGTTCTTCTTTTGAACCGTCCATTACTTGCAGAGAATACTCATCAGGTACAGTCGGAGGCAATATATCATAGGAAATCATTTCAAATATCTTATTTTCAGACAAGTTAAATTGAGCAGTAGGAGAAAACATCAATCCATCAGGGCTCATACGCAGAGGATCAGGTGAAGGAGGATGGATTTGTTCAGTAACTTCAAAATAAAATGCAAATGATTTGGCACCAAAGGAAGTGCTTTGTGCAATCAACGTGTGCAATATTGTTGTTCCAACATCTGCCTCAGAACTGGAACTGACCGTAAGAATTGAAGATGCGGTTTCCCCAGATTCCAAGTATATTTGACTTGGCTCAAAAACAAAGTGTCGGTCAGGTCGTGGAGTTTCTTTTGCCATGAATAAATTGATTGTGTGTGGGTTTGAGTCATTGTTTGTAATTTTAATTGCAATTTGTTGGGAGTCAGATGGTTTCATTATGAGATAAGGATATTTGTTTGGAAAAGACTCATAGAAATTGTCACTAGAAATTTTTAGATCAAATGCAGTGATCTCAACTGATGCATAGGAGGTGCCAACGAGTCCAGTAAAAATTAAAACACACACAATTATCAAAAGTCTACTTTTCATTTTCTACCTCTACATAGTTATCAAATGAAACAGGACCACATCCATGGATGGGAAAGTCACACTGAGTCATGATCTGGGTTCCATTCTCAAAAACACCAAAACAAAAGGAATGTTCCTCAGTGCAGGCATTATGCATATGCATCCTTTGAAAATCATAGTCACCAGAAGATGGCAATTTATTTTCATCATAATCAGCAGATACTACAATGACTGCACCACTAATCCAAGGATGCGGGGTTCCATGATAACTAAAAATTCCCGTGTTGTTAAATGTCACAGATGATGACTCTCCTGGATTTATAATTCCAGTCCACCATGAATTGTTTTCATAATCACCAGATAATGCGTGTGTCACATCATCATGGTTAACCCATGTTACAGTGTTATTTTTTTCCATTACGACAGTAATTACTTCGGGATCTAGACTTTCATTTCCTTCAAGTACTGCACCTTGCAGAATCGTTACATCTTCGCATACGTCTCTGCAAACTTGTATTTTTAGTGGTTTTTCCAGACATGTGTCATTTTTCAAATAATCCAGTACATCATCATCCAAAATGTTTAATGCATAACTATGAGATTTTCCAACAGAGCAACCTGCACTGACTTTTACACCATGATGTAAAACGCTTTTTTTGACTGACAAATGGACGACATTCTGACCAACATCGGCATCGTAGTTGATTATCTTCCAACCCAAAAAGTCTGCCAAATGACTTGTAGTGTAATTGGGATATTTTTCAATAAAGAACTTTACCTCAGATATCTTTGCAAAATCCTCTTCAAATACAGAATTCGAAGTCGAAGATATGATGAATCCAGAATATGCATTTGATACAATCATCATTGGAACCACGCCAAAAATAATGATTGCAGGAATTAAAATTGCAACTACTATAATTAATATTATTTTGTATCTGGTTTTCATTTTATTTTCCAAATACCCATGAAATCAGATTATCTAAATAAACAAAGATGCCAAAGAATGGCGCATCATCACCCACTGTTTTTGTCTTTTCTGTTTTTACTATTTGGCAAATACCTTCTACATATGCTGTGCCAGGACCGCAGACAAATACATCGTGATTGTTCTCAGACGTAATTTTTTTCCAACTGCAACTATGTATATCATAAATCAAACCAGTGTGATTTGGAAGCAAATCATATTTGCATTCAGATGGAATGTAGTGAGATGCGGCTGAGTCAATCAAATAGTCATATGAAGACTCAATTCCATTAAAAATATGAACATAGAATACAAGTTTGTCGCCAATTTTGTACAAATTAGGAGTGTAAGACATTCCATGAGGTTTTTCAAGATATTCTCCGTGTGCAGAAATGATATCATCATCAAAGGAGTTTTTGATAAAATCATGAACTTTAATAGAATAAACCACTTTGCCGGGTGTCTCTCTGTAACTGTTTTTGTCCTGGGTCTGAATAGATTCAGATAGTACTTCTGAAGATAAAACCTCCCCGTAGAAAATAAAATCTGCTCTTTCATAAGACCTCTCCCGATCTAATTCTGGTACAGCATAGACAGTTCCAAAAAACCCTAAAGCAAAAACAAGTATTATTAAAAGTCTAGTTTTCATTTTACTTACTAATCCTAATTCTTTATCCTTACACAATTTTCATCAAATTTTGTACCAGGCCCTCCAAGACAAACAGATCCTTCAGATGTCCATCCTCTCTCAATTAATTTTGGAATGGTTTCAGATTTTACACATGCGGGAGAGCCATCATATTTTTTAACAAGAGTCAACGATTCCTTGCATTGAATTTCATCAATTGTAATTCCAGACTTGAATTGTTTTAGGGGAGAGATAAACATCTGTAGATGCATATCATCAACACTATGAATCATATCCCCATAGATAGCATCACATTCTTCATTTTGTATCGTAACTAGTTCCCATCTGCCAGTAGCTACAGAGGCAGATTCAATTTCTATATAATCTGAATCATTTACAGGTATTTCTAAAATATAAAAACAATGAGATTCAGTTTCTTTAATTTCCTCCCACGATCCATCTGTTTGTATTGCATACAAACTTGATCCAAAATCCAAGTTTGTGATTCTGGGTATATTTTTTGGAATTTGAAGCAAAATTGTATCGTTAATTGATTCATCAAATGTGATTTTGCCGCTGGGGAAATCTTCAGAGTTCCAATTTAATTGGAAATCCACAATGTGTTTATTATTTACAAGAAGTTTGTATTCACCGTTGTCAAATTCAACATAGGCACCAGATGCTTGTGAAATAATGAAGCCGGAGGAGCCAATCAAAATCAGGAAAATTACAAAATATCTCAAATTCATCTAAATGTCTGATGTCAAGTTCATAAGTTCTCCTGATGTTTTGTCATGACGATGATGATGGCATGTAATTTACAGAAGTTTATTCTAGGATTAATTTGGACATGATTTGACTTTCTTGGACACCTCTGGACAAAACTGGACTGTTTTGGACGTTGTTTGACATTGTTGGACTGAATTGGACATTAAGTCATTGGACAATTTTTGACAAAATTGGACATTATTGGACAATGTCCAAAATAATTTCATGAGTTTTCAGATATCGAGTTCAGACTTGTGTCCCGTAAAATCTGCTGAAATTTATCCAAGTATTCATTGCGATCAGATATTTTTTTGATATCTTTCCGGTAGTTTCGGAAAACTCTCGGAGAGTTTCGGAAAAGTTTCGGCAAAAATACCGAACTGATAACCGGAATGATAGAATTGCGATCAAAAGTTTCGGAAAACATCTACAAATTCTCGAGAGTTTCAGAATTATCAATCCTGATAAATGCAATATCATTCCGAAAAAATCATTTTGTTCACCGGAAAGATAGTTATCAATCTGGTAAAGTTGTGATGTCATAC
The DNA here is from genome assembly GCA_029263475.1 of Candidatus Nitrosopumilus sp. Taxonomy (GTDB): domain Archaea; phylum Thermoproteota; class Nitrososphaeria; order Nitrososphaerales; family Nitrosopumilaceae; genus Nitrosopumilus. Next base: position 4,483 of record JAJCXK010000072.1, on the reverse strand, counting down.
CGGAATGATAGAAAATTCTACCGGAAAGATAAATTCTGTTATCGGAAAGATAATCATTCCACCTAATTGATAAAGTGTATCTCCAAAAAGATACCGAATTGATAAATTATTACTCCGAAAAGATACCGAATTGATAATACATTCCACCTAATTGATAGACAGATGTATCAAATTGATGTCGAAAAGACATGCAGATAACATCTGGGATGTATGAATACGACCAAATTCGGAGAATTTATGAGCATATAATTAAAATCTAAAATAATGATTAAACGTACAATTTTACTTCTTTTTCCAATTTTATTTTTCTCTATTTCTTTTGCGTTTTCAGAATCTCATGCTCAAGATCTTGGAGAAACAGAAAGATATCACTTTTTTGTTGATGAGATCTACTCACATGAAATAATGTTTCAATCCCATTTGACAAAATTCACCGAATTGGTTTTTGATTCTGATGCCCTATCAATTAAGGTGACAGTGGAAAGTGATTCAGCTTTAGCTGATGTTATTTTTGTTCATCTTGATACGACATCTTTTGATGAACTGTTTTCCAAAAATACAAAGATTCTTCCGACAGACCTTTTGGTTCTGTTGGATGGTACAGAACAAGAATATGAGATGGTACCCACTTCACAAGAAGATCTTATAGTATGGAAATTTAACAGTATTCCACATGTTACCGAAATTAAATTAATCAAAAACCCTGATGCAAAAGAAAGAAATCCTGATGACAAATATCCGTATGGCCTTTCCCCGATAAAACAAATCAAAAATGGCGCGCCTCTACATGCAGTAAAATGCAGTGATGATGACAAAGTCATCCTCTATAAATTGGACATGACAAATGTCGCTTGCGTGTCTGAGAAAACACAATCAGAACTGGTCAAGAGGGGATGGGGAGTGCTAGAGGAGGAACTGTCATCCCAAAATAGGGAAGAATACCTATGTGACAAATATCAGGGGAATTGGACCGGAAAAATCGAGGTCTGCAAAGACATTACAACAAAGCAATGCTCACTGATGAGAGGGGTTTTTCAAAGCCCTCATACATGTGCAGGTGATGAATGTGTAGATTATGACCGGGTTGCATGTTTTACAAATCTAAGTAATTACTACCAGCAAATAGAGGGAAAAGAGATCTTCATAGAGGGATTGATAATAGACAGATGGGGAGGCTCCAAGCACCGATACCATTTCTTTACCAATGAACCATACATGAAATTCAATACTGGATCCGGCGGAATAAAACTTGATGGAATAATAAATCAGGACGATGATCTAAACGGCAAGATTGTAATGCTATCTGGGGTTCACACCAAAAGAGATTTGTCAATCAGAGTAGATGACTTTGAAGTTTTAGGATCCATATTTCCAATCATAAATCCTACAAGTAATTTGATTCATGATGTATCCATGTGGGAATTGACTGGCAATCCGGACATGTATTATAATCAAACAGTTCGTGTTGCTGGTATGCTTACAGAGCATGAGCATCATCTTGTCTCTACAGGAGTGGGATGCTCAAATGCTATGTACACCACCAGTGATGAATTTTCATCAGATTTTCCAAGCTCACGTCAGTTGAGTGATGGTGAGGGAAAAAGAATAGGGGTAAGAATTGGAAGCCATAATGATCTTGGCAAAGTCGAGAATCTTTTACCTTTTGAATACAAGTACAATCCAGTTGAGATTCAAGGACTGTTTGTTCCCAATCTGATTGAAAACGTAAAAGGCTGCAAGCATGTCATCCATAAATCAGGATACATCCTAACAGAAATGGAGAATATCCATATCTTGAAACCGTCATCTGTTTACGAGTTAAACATGGGAAATGGGAAAACATTTGCCATACAATATGAAATTGATGGTGGTACTGTTGGAGACATGGTTTATGATGAAAACTCCAATTCCTTAACGATATCAATAGATTCAACAGGTAAAGGCAGTATGATCCTAAATTTGCCAGTGGATCTTGTGGATGGAAGTGCAGACAACTGTAACACGCGTTTTGAAAATGTACTTGATGATGACTTTTTTGTTTTGGTTGACAAATATGAAGTTGATTTTGATGAATTCAAAACAACATTTGAAACAAGAACCCTAAAGATTTCATTTCCAGAGGATTCTGAAAGCATAGAGATCATAGGCACCTGTCTAATCTGAACTCATTTTGAAAGATATTGTGTCAATCCTGTCTGATTTGAAAAGATTAGAATTCTTTATGAACTTGGCTTTGTCCCTCTAATCATATTATGAAACATCTTGTAATTTTCTTAGTTTTGATCGGATTATCGGGGCTGATTATCCCGCAGACATATGGTGCATATGTTGAATTTGAGAATGGCAAAGACAAAATCGTCATAAATAATGACCACATTGTGGATTTTAAATTAGATTGGGGTTCGGGAGATTTCCCTAGTGGTGAAATCACTTTTGATAAATCCATTACAGATACAATTTTGCTTCAAATTCCAAAAAGTATCCCACGAACAACAAACTCGGATTTTGGGCATTTTGGCTTGTATACAATTCAAACAGATGAATCATGGATTCAAATTAAAGAAACTGAATCTCAGTGCTTTTATATTTTAGAAATACCTGTAAATGATTCAGATTATGTTGAAATATCTGGTGCATCCGTAGCTGCTGGAAGGTGGGAGCCTGTATCAGTATTGAATCAGGCATGTGGGGAGTTTTCATTAAAACAGCAAATAGAAAACAAAATGTCTGCATTGGAAATTGAATGTAAAAATGAAAAACATGTTTTGTCTGAGAGAACTGATGGAAAATTAGCTTGTGTTTATTCATCTACTGCTGAGAAATTAAATTGGAAAATAATCAATCCTGATGTACATGACATAATGTATGTTTTTGAAGTGGTGAGAGACGATACAATATTTGATATTGAATATGAAATCAAGGGGGGAGTAGTTAAAGACATGGCTTATGATGAAAATGCCCATTCTTTATTGGCAATAATAGACTCGAATAATGAAGGAAATTTTACAGTGGTTATTCCCAGAGATTTTATGGATGCAAAGAGGGATTACTGTCCTCCACTTGAAACCAATCCTCTCGATGATAGATTTTTTGTTCTGCTTGACGGAGAAGAAATCCTATATGATGAAATTTTAACCACATCTGAAAAGCGAACATTGCAAATTCCATTTGCAGATGATGTCACTGTGGAGATCATAACTGCTTGTTTAATTTAGTATTTTATGGGATTTGGAAATGAAGACTAGACTTTTGATAATAGTCATAATTGCCACAGCTATACTGTCTAGTGTAACAACTGCGGTAATTATTCCAAAAGAATCTGTTTCGTTTTATCCTGAATGGCTTGAAAAAAACATAGAGGCAGCACACAAAATCAATGATTCATCCATTCCAATAATTGGCGTAGATGTTGATGAACAACTATCTGTTCTTACGATATACATGACTGATGAAAATTCAAACAAATACAACAAAGACATCGATGAGTTAATTGATGTACCATATGAGATTCTAACGGAGACCGAATCAAGGGAGATTGCCTGCCTGAAATTGTACAAGGACATCCGCGAACTCTCCAGAACCACGGATGTGGCACTTGCTGAACGTGATGCATTAGAGAATCAAAGAACCTTTGTCAAGCAATACATTGAAACCAAATGTCCTGATTTTCCAGACCTTGAGTTGATGCATCAGAGTTTGAAGAATATCCAATCAGACGAATTGGTAAACATCCAAGATACAACTTTGGAATCAGAATCCAGCTCTGAAATTAATCACAACTGCATGACATTGGAGCAAAGTAAAAACACTGCATCATTTTTCAAAGTACCGTCGTACTTGCCTGAGGGTTATTCTATGAACTGTTCAAGATCTACAACACCATACGAATCATACATTCTATATCACACCAAGGACATACCTGATAGATGGGTAGGAAAAATACCAATACTAATTGATGATGGTGCAATATTCATTCACCAAATAGACGAGAAGCATATGATAGATGAAGAAAAGTATGCGATATTGGGTTCTGCAGAACAGAGAATTCAGTCCACATATGATAGCGTAATGGAATCAAATCCGTCATTGCAGCCACAGTTGATACGAATTAACGGAATGTTGGCGTATGCTGTTGATTCATGTCCTAATTGCGGCATGCAAACTGCAGATTTTCCAGATAATATCATGATTCAAAAATCAACTTCCACTGAAACTAAAATCAAGTTCATTGATGATGATGGCGTCACATACATGCTAAAAACAACCTTGCCGTTAGATGAGTTAATCCGGGTTACAGAATCTCTTCAGTGATTGCATGAGAAATAGAAAATGAATACAAAACTTTTGATAATTATCGGAGTTGCTGTGGCGGTAACGGGAATTGCCATGACTATGATTCATGAGATGTTTCCTAATTCTGTTTTGTCTGATGATTTGAGTTTTTATGATTCATGTAACTTGATTAGAGGTGAAAATGATACAT
>JAJCXK010000071.1 GCA_029263475.1 Candidatus Nitrosopumilus sp. | reverse complement strand
ATCAGACAGCATATTACAATTTTATGAACTAATTGAAAAAATTGCAAAACAGGCCGACATTAAGATCAGCTCAACGCACAGGTATTCAACATCCAGCCTGTGCAATGTCTTACAGGATGTGCCGATGATTGGTTCCATGGGACCTGTTGGGGCAGACTATAGAACACCAAATGAACATATTCTCAAAGACAGTCTGATTGACAGAGGTGTTTTACTGGCACTCGTACTGAACAAACTGTCATCAAATTCTTCAAATGGAAAAAGAAAAAATTGAATGTAGAACAGATAGAAAATTCGTTTAAACCGACTGCAGACAAAAAGTGTACTGTTGCAAAAAAGGGAATGGTTTCATCTGCATTTCCTGATGCCACAAAGGCAGGCGTTGAAATGCTCAAAAAAGGAGGCAATGCCATTGATGCTGCATGTGCAACCGCTTTAGCCTTAGGAGTATGTGAGCCTCAAGCCTCCGGACTTGGAGGTCAATCAATGGGGATCATTCACATCGATGGAAAATCGTATGCAATTGACGGTTCTAGCCGTTCTCCGTCACTGGCACATTCATCAGTCTATGCGAATAAAAAAAATCGTCGTCTGGGATACAAAGCTACTACGGTTCCCAGCACTCTTGCAGTAATTGGATTTTTGCATGAGAGGTATGGGAGACTGGAATGGCAAAAAATAGTTGCGCCGTCTATTCAGATCGCAGCAAAAGGATACAAAATAACCCAACTTCAACATGACTTGCAGGAAAGAGAGCTGAGTAATTTTCTTTCAATCAAATCAAAATCAGGTGCAAAATATTTCTTAAAGGACGGACTTGTTCCGTATGATGTAGGCGATAGATTCATTCAAAAAGATTTAGCTGAAACGTTTACTGCCATCTCTGAGTACGGATATCGTATTTTCTATCAGGGTGAAATTGCCAAAAAAATTGTTTTAGACATGAAAAATAATCAGGGTCTGATTCAGGATGAAGACCTGGCATACATTCCTGAACCCCTTGTGAGAAAACCAATCAGTAGAAAGTACAGGCACGTCTCAGTTGTCACCTTGCCTCCTCCTGCCGCTGGGAGTACCTTGCTGCTTACATTGATGATGCTAAACCATCTTCCTTCCAAGTTCTTGCGCAGCTCAAAACCTGGCTCATACCATTTTGTTGCAGAAACCTTCAGAAAGGCATTCTTGCACAGAGTGCAGCAACCGTTTAACCGTCATACCTATAACCAAATTGAGGAAAAAATACACCTTCAAAGATCTTTTGCAAAACAGATGGCAGACTCTATTCATAATTCAATGGATGCCACATTGCCAATGATTGATCCTGACTTTGGAGGAGAAGATACTACTCATCTCTCAACAATGGATGATGAGGGAAATGCAGTGGGGATAACCCAGTCAGTGGAACTTGCCTATGGCTCAAAAGCCGCAGCTGAGGGTCTTGGATTTTTGTACAATAATTACATGTCTGCATTTGAATTTACCAATCCAAACCATCCATTTTACATCCGACCCAATTCAATTCCATGGACTTCGGTTTCACCTGCCTTGATTTTCAACAATTCTAAACTTTGGATGGTTCTTGGCAGTCCTGGAAGTCAGAGAATATTTTCCACAGTTACACAGTTTCTCTCAAGAATGGTCGACGGTGATCTATCCATGAGTGATGCAATTGAAAAGCCACGATTCCATTGCTCCATTAACGGCACTGTCAGCATAGAAGACGGTGGATTTCGCACTGAGATAGTCAATTATCTCAAAGATATGGGGTATGATATTTCTGTAAAAGACAGATATTCGTTTTATCATGGGGCAATTCATGCAGTTATGAAATTACAAACACAAGCTGGCTTTCATGGCGTAGCTGAAGTAAGACGTGATGGGACAGCAGAGGGACTGGATTGAGCAAATTACCAATTTTATTATCAATCCCCCATGGAGGAACACGAAAACCTGCGGAGCTTGAGGGACACCTGTCAATTACCAACAAGGACCTGTTTGACGATTCTGATCCTTTCGTGGTGGAACTTTATGACTTGGGAGACAAGGTGGAGCGCGTAATCAAGACCGATATCGCAAGAGCCTTTGTAGATCTCAATCGCTCTTTACAGGACATGCCGCCAGATAATCCTGACGGGCTGATTAAGAGCAAGACCTGCTATGACAAGCCAATCTATGCAAACGGACAAGAACCGGATGATTCACTCAGGATGATGCTTATCGAATTGTACTATAATCCGTACCACCAGGCAATTCAAAAGAGCATCGATGAATTGAATTTAAAATTGTGCTTGGATTGTCATTCCATGGCATCTTTTGCACCGTACTTTTCTCCAGACAAGAGCAAGTCAAAAAGACCCATGTTCTGCATTTCAAATAATGATGGAAAAACATCCTCATCTGAAATGATGGAACTCTTGGCAGATTCTCTTTCAAAATCATTTTCTATTGACAGACAAGAAATTTCACTCAATGATCCGTTTCATGGCGGACACATAACCAGAACATATGGAAACAATCCTATTCCATGGATACAAGTTGAAATGACCAGAAATCAATATTTGGCAGAACCTTGGTTTGATGACAAAACCATGACAATGGACCAATTTCGACTAAAGGAATTGAACAAGATGTTTGAGAGAACATTAGATTTGTTTTTTGATAAAATCAAATTTTAGACATATGACGAAAAAGATCATGAAACATTGCTAATGATTGCAAACAGGATTTTGCAAGCATGTAATCAATAAATGTAGAAGAAAATACCTTGTTTTGTGGCAGATGAAATCACAACCATTGCGGGCTCTAAGATAGTGCCTCTAAGCAAATTATTGATGCAAGACATCACATTACAGATATCATTAGCCATTTTAGTTATAGGAATTGTAGGAATTGTTTTTGTAAATAGAAAAATATCTCTGTTAATTAATGCAAAAAAATTCAGCTATACGAGGCCATATGCAGCAGAATTTGTGAAAAAAATACTAGTATCACTTTTTGCAACTGTTCTGATTGTTTCAGTTACGGGATATGTTCAGGTCTTTGAGCTATTTGACAATCAGATTGCAATAGATGCTGCAAATGCCGATGAAGGGCTTACTCCCAGAGAAACTTTTGCAAAAATCCTCAACACATTTGTTATTTTGGTTATAGGTTATACAATTGCCCAGCTAATTCCAATTGTTCTATCAAACAACGAAGTCAAGAAAATGGAAAAACATGACTATCAAGAATGGATACACATGAGAGGATTTTCTAATGACAAACAAAAACTGTTTCATTCATTATTTGAATGGGTTCCGCCAAAACACGGTCCATCAGAGATACCTGAGGAGGAATATCAAGAAAAGCTAAAAACCGCAGAAGGGAAAAAGTTTCTAGAAAATTATTACACCTCAAAAGGAGTGCCTATTGGCAGTTTTAAACAGAAAAAACCAAGGGCTTTTGAAGCATGGCAAAAATCAGAGAGAGAAAAATATGAACAATATTTTGATGATTGCACTAGCGGAAACAACGAGACAGGGCAAGTCTTACGTACAGACGTATTTCCCAAGGAGATTTACACGATTACACTGTGGCGAGAGCAAAAACGAATTTCCCATTATCAGCCAATAATTCCTGGTGCTCGTCCTCCCGGATGGACTGAAAGGCAAGGGCAAGATACCCCAAAATCATTCAAGCAGATGATTCCAGTAATTGTTATTTTAGGAATAGTAATCGGCATTGCTGCATGGTGGGAAATAGATCTAGTGGTGGTGGCTACCGCGAGTGGTGGCCTTGCAATAGGGATTGGGTTTGCATTGCAAGAAACATTGCAGAACTATTTTGCGTATCTCTCAATCAAAAAGGACAAGATATTCGTTGAAGGAGACAGAATAAAGCTTGACAACGGATATGTCGGGATAGTGCGCATGATTACCCCTAGAGTCACCTATGTCAAGCATGGATTAAACGAATCCATTGCCATAATTCCCACAAGACAACTGATAGCCGCTACAATTGTGAACTATTCTAAGGATATTGTTTTTGTTCCAGCAACAGTGGAAGTTGGCGCTTCTTATCTCAATGATCCTGAAGAAGTGGCTTCAGTGTTGATGAAAGTTGGAAAAATGGCAATGAAGGAGATTACAGACATACAAGGACGACACCTGATTGTCCAGGAGAAATGCCCATACAGAAACCAGCACCAGCCAAGTTGCGGTTGCGATAAAAATATCCTGGTTGACTTGGACCAGCCACGTGTACGTGTGACCAACTTTAACAGCTCATCAATTGACTTTTCGGTCTGGGTCTTTGTAAGGGACTACGGCTCGCAGTTCAAGGTGAAAAGCGACATGCGAATCATGATAATAAAGGAGTTCAAAAAGCACAACATTACGATTCCTTGGCCAATCCAAACAGAGTATAGGAGCAGCGTTGATGAAGAGATTCAAGAACTAAAAGACACTGAACCAATTAGGAAAAAAACCCTAAAGGAATATGGTACTGGAGATCTAGGATCCGTTAAAAAATCAAAAACGGATGAACTTCCTGATGATGAATAATCCATCTTAGATTCATTTGTCCAAAACACAAAAATTCTGTGACTAAAAATTGAGATGTTGATTTGATGATAATTGGAGGCTTCATTGTTCTTCTGAACGTTGGAATGGATCTAGTTGCACATATTCATTTAGGATTTATTTACAAGAGACGATTGTCTAAAATATGGAAAGTGAAGATGAGAATAAGCAATCTGAAAACTCTTCCGTAAAAGGCTCCTTGCCAAAAAAAGGATTTCTAGATAATCTAGCAAAGAAGGCAGATGAGCTAAAGGCCAAAAGCATTGAGATTGGAAAGATGGCAGCCAAGGAGGCAGAAGAATTAGGTGGAAGGATTGACGATGCAGTAGATGACGGTCTGGATGAAGTCAAAAAGCTAAAGCCCAAATCATCGGAATCCAAGAACGAAACAATCGATCTAATTGAGAGACTTGCAAAGCTAAAAGAACAGGGAATAATAAACGAAAAAGAATTCAATGCAAAGAAAAAGGACCTGCTAGATAAGATCTAACGCGGTATCTTCTTTACAACACTGTAAATTCTGAGAATTTCTTTTTTGGTTCAACACATCTTCATCTGAAATGATGGAACTCTTGGCAGATTCTCTTTCAAAATCATTTTCAATTGACAGACAAGAAATTTCACTCAATGATCCGTTTCATGGCAGACACATAACCCGAACATACGGGAACAATCCGGTTCCATGGATACAGGTTGAAATGAATCGAGAAATGTATTTATCCAAAAATTGGTTTGACAAGGAAACATTATCTATGAAAACTGAGCGATTGCAAGAACTAAACAGCATGTTTGAAAATGCTGTTACCTATTTGATGAAAAAATTGTCTTGAGAATAAATTGAGAACTAATGTGGTGGCAGATGACTATAGTTTTTTATTTTTTCTAATTGAGATTGTCTTCAAAAAATGACAATGTCTTCTGCCATGCATCCTTTGATTCATCAGGGGCATATCTGTCGCCAGACGGGTTTGCAAATGCGTGATTTACTCCTGGATATATCGTAATGCCATTTTGAATTCCAACTGAATCCAATGATGATTCAAACTCATTTACTGTATCTGGAGGAATTCCAGAGTCAAGCTCGGCAAAGATTCCGAGCACAGGCCAGCTGATTTTGGATAACTCTTCAGTGTCAGTTACCAGCTGACCGTAATAGATTACGGTTGCATCCATGTCTTTGTTGTTTAGTGCCAGGTTAAGTGACTGTCCGCCCCCAAAGCACCAGCCAATTGAACCCAAACTGGACGGGGAATGGTTTTCCTCAAGATATGATGTTGCAGCGTTCATGTTCTCTGTCCATTGGGACTGCTCAAAGGAGCTTCGCAGCTGTCTTGCCTCATCTGCGGTAGTTCCAACCTGTCCATCATAGAGATCCACTGCCAACACGACGTATCCGTGCGATGCAAGCTTTTCAGCCATCTGCTTGATGTTGTCATTTAGTCCCCACCACTCGTGAATCATCACTATTCCAGGGTACTCCCCATCTGCTGCAGGCTTTGCCAAGTATCCGTTAGAATTTCCAGAGTATGAGACATCGCTAGTCTCTACTTTCAAATCGCCTATTGCAAATATTACGGAATTGTTGTTGCTATTTTGTTCATGGTCAGGCAAAATATGGATTGCCCAGCCTCTGTCAATCATCTTTTCAACAGAGGAAGGCTTGACGCATGCAGGTTGTCCGTTTGAGAATTTCATTACTAATTCAAGTCCTTCAGTGCATGTAACTGCGGAAGGCTCTACCCCGTCCTGAATCTGTTTTAATGGCGGAGGAAAATAAGCGACACCGTACGAATATCCATAAGTCTGTGATGATAGAATTAATGACAAAATCATAAACATGACAAAAAGCAAATTTTTCACGGTTTCAATTTATTGTTGCAATATTTTACTTTTGATGCATTTAATAGTGAAAACTACTGTTGTGACACAATACTCTACACTTCTATTGCAAGAATAATGCACACGTGGAATTGTATAAAATCTTCGCCTTTCTATAGGAATGCAATATCAAGTAGCTCGATGTTGAACTGTTAGAATTTTGTTGGCAACACAGTGATGGAAATTTCACGAAATGAAACTCATGCGCTCGGCTTTTTAACGGGCAATGCGATGATCAGTCATGGCAATAATAAATTGTGACATATGGGACAGGAAATTCGAGGGTTCTGAGAATCAGATAGCGGTTCGGATGGCAGTGCATGAACGTGGTGAAGTTCACATGTTCAATGTACATAGACATCAAGTCGTCTAAAATCCTTTCAATATTTTTCTAAACCTAGAAATCCGAATGGGGGGGTCATAGGAAGCAATTTTCATCTAATTGCAAAGTACATCTACTCTTTCCAATTTGGTGAAATAGAGCACAATTCGTTTACTGGACTAAAAAACAATTATGGAATATTGACATAAAAGAAAACGACAATCAGTCATTTCATGTAACTAACAATATTCCATGGATCGAGATAACATTACACCATGATCGAGACAAGTTTGGTCGGATATGTTTCAAATTCTCTTTGAATTAACTAAACACCTTGACTGATTGCAAGAAAGGATATGTTCACAATTTCTCCTGGTTTGAGATACTGCAAATGAGAATGTGCATACATTGTCAGGTAGAAGAGTAATTCAATCAGAATCACAAAATGACATAATCCGCGAAAGCGTTATCCCAATTTTGAATGAAACATTCCCTGAAGATGAGTGGAACGCTAATCTCCAGGGAAAGAATCTCGGTAATGCCTCGATGTGCAGGGCTTCACTTTTGTCCTTTCCATGCTGCAAAATAAGATTTTATTTAAAATTATCTGAGATTCTTTTGTAGTAATAGTACATTACAATTCAACGATCATGCATTGTAATTATTGAATATGTCCTGCTGTAATGATATTCTAAGACCAACCCTGAATGAAATTGCTATGATGTGTAACCATCAGTCACAAATAAAATAAACGGAATCTAAAAAATGGAACTCATAGCCCATGCAAGATCCCGCTTGGTTTCCTTTAGAGCACTTCGAACTCAGGGGGTAGAGGTGGACTCGTTCCTAAATAACTTATCAGATTATAAAATTTAAACATGTCTATGGATTTGTACTTCGATCAGTCAAAAATATTTAAATTTTTTTTAAGAATTTCAAAAATATTTCATTTCTCTTTGCAGATTTTACAAACGTAACGATAAACTAATATTTTTTTATTCTGTACATGATGTGATGCTTGTCTGATATGTAGGATCTGCTTGCGTATTATTACACGTCATGCAAATTCCTTTCTGCATCTCAAGGAACAAAATTCATCTTCGCGTGTTTCACAATTTTCACCTATCGGACATAGAAATTCCTTTACGCATACGGGACAGACATGCTGCTTCATGTATTCACTTCTTTGATGATGTATGCAAATCAAAAAAATAAAGTTTTCAGGAAATATTTATAAAATATTTTACCGTATACATCGTCAAGAAAAAAAGAGCAATCGTGTGAAGCAGTTCATTGCAGAAAACTCTCCCTGAAGAGACGCCTTCTGCCAATCTTCAGGGGTTTTATTGTCAATTAAAATATACAGTAATTTTGCATGCTTCATTGTATTTTATCTGCGGTCTTCTACTTCAAAATAAATTGAAGAATAAGAGATTCCATCAATGGATCTAAAAGCAATTTCCCAAGTTCCAAAAAATTTACAATCAGCACATTCCTTCAAATCACTTGACGAAACAGGCGTGAAATAGTGGTTGACTGCTTGTTTTGAGCCGTCAAAATGCAGCGTATGATGAATTTCCCCATCAGGACGAATAAACAGAATTTCTCCTCTTGAATCTAGTTGGATTTCATTGCCGATAAAAAATACGATGTCATTGATTCCGTAACCTTCATCAAAAATGGCAAATGGTCCGGAGTACAATTTACTTGACAAGTAAGGACTTGCATCTTTGTTAACTGACGTGTTTGCATGCTGAGGATTGACGGGTTGCTTGGAAGTGACGGTTTCATCGTTTGTCCCTTGAAGCGATATGCTGGCTATCACTGCTATTGCTATAGCGATTGAAATTCCAAGCAATGCCTTGGGGACTTTTTTGGAAAATTCGTCACTCATTTAGATCTCTCCGTTTTTGCTATGACCTTCGGGCATCTCCAATACATTCACTGGATATTCTTTGACTTGATTCCGTGAAAATTACGTCTACCAGATCCTTGTTGCTTCTTTTGGTTACCGTATCTCTACTTGCATTGTGAAAATTTTGAAGATGTGCTTTTCTTGTTTTGATATTGTAATGCCTACACAGTCTGCAAAAATAGGTCACTTGCCGTTGAGTTCTGGGTTTTGAATGTGATTGCAATACTTGATTTGACATGAGTGTGTTTCTAATGAAAGTGATTTTTATATTTTTCTAAGCGTGTAAAGGTTTCATCAACTAAATATTTTTTTAGAAAATTTTTATCTATAAGTTTCACCATAGTTTATCTGGTTTTGGATTCCTCAAAAGAGACACAGATTGATGACACCATATGCGAAACAAATGAGAAACTAGGGGCGATCGCTGCAGAAATGAGGGCGATAAAATTCTCTAATCTGGATGATGCCTCGATGAAATCTAAACTTGAGATTCTTAGGCAAGAGTTTCAAAAGATGTTGGATGAGCAGCAAAGAAGAGTCTCAAGGATTATGAATGATGAGTAATGTTTCAATTGCAGAATTATCCTAAACTAACATTTCAAAATTCTTGAAGAAGTGTATTTGATGTAGGCATTCTCCAATCTGGATCCATGAGCCTTTAGATTTTAAAATAATATACTTTTTTGGGAATCAAATACATGATAAGGGAATTCTTTGGATTCATCTGGGGTTTAGTTACTGGAAACTGATTGCCCGTGTACTTTTTTCATTTTTGTCATTCAAAATTCCACGCAATGTATCATTGACATCTTTTTTTAAAATAACATGGATTGGATCTCTTTTTCATTTTTGCTAACCATTTCCAATTAGTCATAGGACATCAGGTTTTTCTCTTCAAGCTCGCTGTGAATCTGATTTACGGAACGATGTATGGCCTCTTCTTGCTTTGCACCGACGCAGACAAGCTTCCCCGATGCAAAAATTAGGAGCACCGTCTTTGGATCAAGCATCCTGTGAATTAATCCCGGAAATTGCTCCGGTTCATACATACTTCTTGGGAGTGTTCTGGCTGCCTGCTCTAAGCTCACCGTACCGCCAAGATTGATTGATGATACGATGTTCTGTACTGTGACTATGGGGTCGTTTTTTATCTTGATTTTACCTTTTCTTAGCTTTTGAACAACTATGTTTACTGCCTTGACTGCCAACTCTTCTGATTTGGACCCTGTGCACACCATCTTTCCAGAGCCAAAAAGTAACGTGGCAGTCTTTGGATTTTTTAATCTGAAAACTGCCCCTGGGAATTGTTCTGGATGATATTCCACATCCGGGAATTTCATTGTTATATCTAAAAGATCTAAAGGTTGCTCGATTGTTGCCGAAGCCACCACGTTGACTATCTCGATTATCGGTTTGGTTTGCGCCATGACAATTTCTTTGAGATTGACTATTTCTTATAGTGGAAAAGTTAATGATTTTTACGTAAAAATAAAAAATTCTAGATTGTTTTTTTATCACGTTTTCGGAATCATTTTCAGATATGCATAAATAGATAATATTATCTGAAACAAAATCAGGTCATGTCAACGGATGCCAACAGATGTCATGCTTGTGGGAGAACCTTCTATGATGGCACGGACACATACTGCTCTTTTCAGTGCAGTTTTCTTGCGTCAACGACAAAGAGAAAATTTTATCATAAAAAGGATCTGAAATAAGCCTCAAGTGTAGGCCGTAATTGGAATTCACATTGGTGAATATCAACGAGATTCTCAAACTGTCGATCGGCATCCTTAACTACATTTCACGCCTATGGGATATCAGAGGAGTTTAGGCAATGACAATAATTAACTGCATGGCTTGCGGTCACAGGATGAAAGAAATGACATTACATCTCTGCACGTGTATCTGCCATATTACGGGAGACTCATTGTGACATGACAGTCTACAGATGTGAAAAATGCAGTGAGAGGTTCTTTGATCATGATATCGAATGCAGAGATTGCGGAGAGAAGAGGCAATGATAGAATACAGAGAAAATGTTTTGGATGACACAAAAGACGAGGATCTGGTGACGTGTTGCGGCAATTGCCGCAAGCCCCTAGGCACATATTCCAAGATGAGACGATGCGGTTACTGCTATGCGAGGTTTGTGTAAAATGGCAAGAAAGACTGGTTCGCCCAGACAGCAATCAATGTTCAAATGCACATGTTGTGATTTCACAACCAAAAAGAAGTCCAATTTTGTTTTGCATGTCAAGGAAAAACATGGCATAGAACTGTGAGCAAACATAATTCATGAGTATTTGATGCATGCATTGATTTGCCGTACCGTCTAGTATTTTGCACCAACCCGACTTTTGTATGGCATCCTGCTCGATGGACTCATGACATCAAAATCCATCATAACTGCAGTCTCATCCAATGGAAAAAAGACTCTGGGTGATCTTGGCCAAGGCATAAAAAAGATGCATGTCGATTATGACAAGCAGCTAAAAAATGCAAAGACCAGGGGAAAACTGCGACAAGTGTTTCAAAAGCACAAACGCGATCATCAGAACCTTCTGAAAAAACATCTCAAGGCAGAAGAGATGACAATCAAGAAGATAGGAATTCTGCTAGACCAAGAAGACTGATGCTCAAATCAGTTTTTTTCCAATATTTTCATTATTTTTTAACTTATTTTTTTACAGACCCCAACTGAATGAAATTATTTCTGACGCGTGCTTGACCTTTTTTAAAGATAAAAGCAGTAGCCGTAAATAGGTGTAAAAATAAAAAAAGAGGATTATTTGTTAATCCTCAAAATCATACTCTGATTCTGAATCATCATCATAATGATCATGATCGAAATCATCGAATGTGTCGTAGTCGTATTGAACTTTTTTGTTATAGTCCATAGCAAATGTAGGTTGTAATTCTTGGATTTAAACAATATGGATAATTTATCCGCAATATTTTTAAATTATTTTAGATGATGACTTTTTTGGTGACTACAAAATGTGGTTTGAGCAAAAAATCAAAAGCATTTGAGAATTGTCGGATCATTATTTTTCAAAATATGGTATTTTCAAAAAGTATCTAAATAAGATACAGAATTCTGAGAAATCTAAAACTCAGACAGAAGATAATGATCATGCCCGATGAGTCATGTAGACATTGGGAAGCCAGGCCAGGTTATGGTTAGTTTGGTAAACTGTATGACAGTCGCTTAATGATTAGAATAGTTTGTTGACATTAATAACAAAATTGGTACAAATGATAGAAATTGTGTAATAGATGCATTTTTCATTTTCATGCAATTCCCAACTACAAATTTTGGCATGAATAGTGTTAAATCAAAATTTAACGTAATGGTTCAGGAAGTCGGGAAAACATCACACAATCATAATAGTTGCGATACTCAATTTGATGAGGGATTGTTTGTCAAAACCAATTCAATAGAGACAGGACAATCACTCTGACTTTCTAAAAATAATCTAATTAGAAATCTGTTTCATCGCCTTTTTGCAATGAGGACATGACATGTATCGGTTTGGATCCATCGTTGTCAATGCCATGTCACAATGTTTGCAGTTCCATTTCGGCAATGATCATAGCCAAGAAATCCCAGATATCAAGGTGTCTGCAAGTCTGGAAAAAACTACCCCGGGATTATCATGTGTAAAATAGGCCATGAATGCCTGCCATTCATCAATAATCTCTGTAAGATATTTTGAAAATCAAGTTTTGGCCGCTTAGAAGGACATCACATCTGTATGGCATGAATATAAAACGAAAAGAAAAGAAAAAGAAAAGTTATGGCTACTGTACAGAGTGCATCTGCTCATGAGAGAGACATTCCTCGTGCAATTAGCCAGAGTCGTCATGGATCAGGCATCCGCAACTTAGCTGATAGTGAAATTCTTCCATGTTCTGCGTTTTCAAAATTTGTATAAAACCACGATGAATGATTTCTCAGTGAATGCTAAATAGAAAATTTGATCATGGATTGCATTTACAATCATGTATATTCCTGTCAGACCTGCAAGGCGCAGTTCAGACGAAGATGAGTCAGGTTAGAGATTAGAATAAAAAAATAAAATTATTGTTTTGATTGTTCCCATATGCCAATTTCGTTTCCTTCGGTATCTGAAACTCTTGCATAAAAGCCAAATGTACCGATGTCTGTCTTGGGCATCACTATCTTGCCACCTGAACCTTCAATTTTTTTGACATGTTCATCGATTGAGTCTACCTGAATTACAATTACGGGGTTTTGTGCCGTATTTGAGTTTCTTTTGGACATTCCCCCGTTGATTGCACCAGGATTCTTTGGCTGCATCGTCTGCGGATCAGACTCAGTCGTATTAGCCAAGAGATAATCCTCCATGTTTGGGACTGGATTAATTTGCCAACCAAACACGTCCTTGTAGAATTTCTGTGCGCGTTCGGATTCATCAAACGGCATTTCAAACCATACTACGCTGTTCATACACGATAAATATTCTTGAGATTAATAAACAAATGGCAATTGATCAATAGTTAATTCAGACGTAAAGAAAAAAAATACGACGATTGACATTTAGACTGCATTTAACATTTCATGGAGTTGTCCTTCGGTTATTTTGGCATCCTGTAATGCATCATCTACGATAACGGTAAAAATTTGGAATTCGGAGAATTTTGTATATTAAAGTAGTGTCTTGACCAACGTTTAACAAAATTTCTTATAATAATTTTCAAATAAACTTGTAAGACTTTGATCGTTTTGGTTCAATCTAAAATCGATGAACCCCAATCTTAGTGCTGCATTTTCTCGGACTGTACTTTAGATTGTAGTTGCAGCACGGACATCTTACGCCATCCCACTTCATGAACACAGCGCACGTACTGCAATACTTTTGGCCTTTGCCGTATCTTGTGCCGCCATACGGCTTTGAAACCTTGTATCGGTTGTGCTGGTCATTGCAGGCCATGATGATACGTACAAAACAGTTTCAGATTTGAACTATTTTGGTTTGAAACTATCTCGATCATGGTAAAACAATACATCGATCATCACTTGCCTCATTAAATCCGCTTGACGTCCGTCTTGTAGCGGCGGTTCCTCGAACTAGTCTTCAGTTTCAAATGACAGCAGGGACAATGCATTCCATCCCATTCAACAAACAATACACAGTGAGTACAGTACTTCTGACCGACTTGATATCTCGACCCAGTTTTGCCAGGTCTTACTGCATTATGTTTCAGACACTGGTTTGAACAGCCACCCATGAAAAGCGGGGTAAAATGTTTGAATTTTAATCATTTGGTACTGCGTCTTCACAGATCACTCGTAGATGGATAGAAATGAGAAGTGCTTATGAGATTCAGAATTTCAAGAGTAAGTACATGATTAATATTTTCTGGCTCAGAGTATGAGCATGAATGGTCAATCCATTACTACGATTAACAGATATGACGATATGTGATTTAAGATGCTCTGTTATAAAAAAACGACATAAAACCAATACGCCAAAGAAATTTTTCAGATACTAAAGAAAAAACACAGACTATTTCTCCATTACAGGGTATGGGAATTAATACTAAAAAATATTTTAAAATGGCAATAAAAATAAAACATAATCTAATTCTACAATAAGGTTCAAAATTTAAATAATACGACAAGGCGGAATCTGTAAAATGATGGAAAAGTGTACAAAGTGTGATGGCCTTGGCAGTGTAGTAGTTGTTGGCGGTAATGGATTTAGATCAATACCCTGTATTGATTGTAATGCCAGAGGTAAAGTATAACGAAATCTAAACAGATACAAATAAAATCCGATAGATGTTATGGCCTGCGGAAGAAGAACAATAATGAATGCCGTAATGGATGGATATGGCTCATATCAATGTGAATTTATTGCAGCAGGACATCTTCAATAATTACAATGCTTGATTATTCATGTATCATGCATTATCACTCTCAAAATAATCTGAGATATTTTTAAATATTATTTTATTTTGTGGCATGGAAAGGACAAAAGTGAAGCCCCGTACATCTGAGGCATTACCGAGATTCTTTCCCTGAGGGCTCTACTTTCAGAATCTTCAGGGAATGCATTATTCAGATTATACAGTATTTTGACTGTCATCTAACTTTTTCCCCATATCAATTCTGGTTTCAAGTCATACGGATCACAAGACCAAACTGCCAAATGTTTGCCATCTTCCCATAATTCAATCGTAAGATCACGAAAAAATCTCGTCGATTCGGAAATAAGTTCAACAGCTTTTTCCAATGTCTCAAATACTCCGGCAATTCCAGATTCTGCATATTCGTTGGATATGACTATGAATGCCCTCATTGCATTTTCTTTCCTATGAGGTAATCCTTATTTTTTGTCAATCCAAGGTCTCAATGACATAATCATGGATGCACTTCATGTTCTCGCCGTGTGCCTTGTTCCAGTTCTTCCAGAATTCTGACACGCCTTCAATTTGCTCTGCCTCATGAGTATGATCCATGTCACAGTTCTTGCACGTCAGGCGGTATGTAACCATGAAACGGTTGGAAAATTATGAGTTTATGAATCTGTATGTAAAATTTGCAACTAACGTTACGATATTTTCAAGATTCTCAAAAACTTTTTAAATATTTTTCACTGATCCCAGTACAAATCCATAGACATGCTTATCTTTGATAATTCCATAATGATATCAGAACGAGTCCACCTCTACCCCATGAGTTTGAATTACTCTAAAGGAAACCAAACGGGATTTTGCATGGGCTGTGTTCTTTTTTTTTTTGATTCGTTTGACTGTTTGCATCAGATTCCTTTTATGTTCATTTCATGCGTCTCGACCTGGAATTTCAGATGACTTTCGTGCTCTGCATTAACTGTCTTCTTGCCACATACCACACACATCTCCAAGAAACAAGATTGGTCAGGATTCCAATCAATTCACCACTTTCCATTTTCATGTGATCAACATTTTCATTCAATGATGACTCAAACAATTTGGATATTTTTCGCAGTCCTGATGAGAAAATGATCATCTGGAAGATAATCCCTGAGATGATGTTTCATCAAAAACATCCAATCCTAAAACCCTTATTTTTTAAATATGATTGGAATAAAAACAGAGATGAAATTAAAACAAGAGAACACTTGAAATTTATTTTAGTTCCTTTTTATGATAAAATTTTCTCTTTGTCGTTGACGCAAGAAAACTGCACTGAAAGGAGCAGTATGTGTCCATGCCATCATAGAAGGTTCTCCCACAAGCATGACATCTGTTGGCATCCATTGATGAAACCTAATTTCATCTCAAATAATATTATCTATTTATGCATATCTGAAAAGGATTCGGCATACCAGATGAAAAAATAATCTGGAATTTTTTCTCATTAAACTGCAACGAGACTCTAGAGCAGAAGCACTTGGAGTACATTCCCGTCATGAGTACCAGAACATTTTGCATTTCTGACACAGTGGAACCGTGGCGATTACTGCCTCATTTGACAATACTTCAATTGTGGGCACAAAATTAAATTCGTTCATATTTTTTTAGATCTTCCACGTGGGTGCATTAATCAACGCCCTAACTATATCCCAATACACATTGTGTTCCCAATCAAATTTGAGCCAAAAATATACATAAGAAAACTTTTTCAAGATGTAACTGCATTTAGAAGACGTAGAAAAATAATGACGGTTTCCAGACAACAAAAAATAACAATTGGAGAAAAAACTGCACGGTCCATCTCTTGCAAGTCACAGACACCATCCGGTCCATCCCTCTAGTGTCCCTTTTTGTAGTTCCACAGCCAAGAAAGAGTGAAAACATGAAGATAACAAGAGAAGAATTCCAAAGGATAGGCAAGGAAAGCCCCCTAGAGATGTTTCATCATGGAATCAAGGCCAAGGAGACCAGGGAAAAATACACCAGGACTCTACGTCACGTACTTTGCAAGATTTTTGAAGAAATCCTCGAAGGAGACTTTGAGCAACGAGTCAGTCAGTTTGTCAAATATGCAAAAGAGGATCTGGATTAGACAAGGGATCTTTTACTAAATTTATCTATAAAGCTCAAGGAACTTGCTGTACTGACAAAAAAGGATGTCAACTATAGAAATTTAAAATTAAACTTCACAGACGCAACATTAGTATTAAAAATGACTTTGACAGAATTTGATACAACTTATGGCAATGCTTGTTGCTGTGAAGACGTAAGTTCTCCAATATAATCAACTATTTCTTGAGAGCAGGGATCTTCAGTTGCACCACATTCTGCAACAGTTGCATCAATCCATCCATCATAAACATTGGGTATTGTAAGAACTCCTTGTCCACCCATTCCAGCATATTCAATTACACGATCATCCATACCGGTTGAAAACTGCTGATTGAGAAGAATCTTTCCAACTACATCTGCATCTGATCCATCATCATCGCCATTTACATCAGGATCTACAACGATTAGTGCGTTTGAGAATTTGCTTGAGACATATGCATAGTAGCCACCACCATCTTTAGCACCCCATTGAACACCATGACAGCCAGGATCACATTCCAGAGTTTTTACAATTGTATCAGTAGATGTGTCAAGTACAGTCATTTTTGCTGCAATTACATTTGCAGTTACCATCCATTTATCATCAGGACTGACAGGGGTTTGAATTGGAAGTCCGGTTCCAACTGCAGGATCCTGCAAGTTAACTTGTTTAATTATTTTTTTAGTATCAAGATCAATAACACTCAAAGTATTTCCCAAAAAGTCGGTAGTATAGTACTTATCACCACTCCCCACCATCCCAGTCGCAATTGGAGCCAACATTACAGGACTTCCAGTAGTTGCATCAACAGCATTTTCTGAAGTTCCATCATGAAGATTTATGATACTAGAAGACAAACCGATGAAGTTAGGCGTTACCATGTATTTTCCATCAGAGCTAATCCAATGTCCATGAGGATGAGATTTTGAACTTCGGGACAGAGGAACTAAGTGATCCGTCTGACGTGTTTGTCGATTCTCAAGGTAACGTGTTTGTCGCAGACACCAGAAACGACAGAATTCTGAAAATGGATGTCGGCGGGAATGTCATTGCGTTAGGGGATGGCAGAGGAACAGACGCAGGTCAGCTTGACGAGCCAAGAGGCGTGTTCGTGGACTCCAATGGAATGATCTACGTTGCAGACACCAGAAACGACAGAGTGCAGAAGTTCGATTCAGGAAATACGGATCAAAAGATCAAAATTTTTATCGACGGGACATTCGTATCATTTGACGTGATTAATCCATTTGATTCCCCAATCAATCAAGATGACACAAGCAATGTCAGTGGTGATGCAGGTTTTGGAGATACAATTAGAAATATTGCGGATCAATTCAAGGTGACAGAATACAAAATAGATAACCAGAATCAAAACCCAAATTCATCGTGGTCAGTTCCTGCAACAATCATATCATTAGATAAATCAGACAAAGGGAAGATTGCAGTAGTTTCAGTAAACGAATTGGCAAAGAATCAGGAAATACACATCTCAATCAATAACAATGAAGGATTGGCAAACGGAGGAATCATCAAAGGAATACAATTCGTAGCAAATGAAAACATCAATAGTTTAAAGTTCGGAGCTTCATTTACTGAAGAACCAAAAGACACCATACCAAAAGTAAACGCGGCAGTAATGTACATGACATTTGAAGCCCAAGGATTGGCATTGACCAATTCAGTCAATCTGGATCAAAAAGACCAATTCAAGGAAACCCCATCAATATCGTTTGTTATGGGACCCATAGAAAATTCGAATCATCTAACACATCCAACAAGTGTCAAAAGCGGACTTGTGCAATGTCCAAACATCAACCTAGCTTCAGTAAGCGATACAGGAGCAACTAGCTTTAACGGCATTTCTGTTTTCAGAAACACCAATGGCGATACAACAGAATCTTGCGGATATACTGCATTTCTTGAACACTTTTCAACCTATGCAGTAATCCCTGCAATGAATTCCGGTGGCGGAGGAGGTAGTGGCGATAAATCACCACCGTCAATCAGAAATCAAGTGTATGATGATAATGAATTCCCCCTAGTGATTAACGGGTTAGAGATATCAGAACTAAACTATTCTAACAAAATAGACACACATGTGATTGAAACAGGGGAGAAATTCAACTTGACCATGTTGATTAATGACAATTCAGGGAAGTCTGCAATCGAGTTTGTAGGATTATTTACCAATCTTAATGGTCATACACGTCAGATACACCAAAGTGATACGTACATCACTTTTGATTCAAACAATCAACTTCAATTTTTCGATCCCAATGAATTTTTCTCAGACGTTGATATGACACAAAGAGAGATAGATAACAAGTTGGAATTGAGTTTCGATGTCACATTTGAAAAAGAGATGCAGACATCAGACATAATAATCAGAATGTGGGATACCAACAGAAACTCCCAGGATACGATTCTTTCAGATGTGATCAAGGTAACAGAGTCAAAGAAAAAACACGTTGAAGAGAAACAGGTGTCAAGTACAAGCGAATCTTCAAACATGATAGATGCCCAAACATCAGCAGCAATTCAGTCAAACGATTTTAGAAACATGATAGAAAAATGGGGAGGAACCAATCAAATTCGGCTACAGACTCTGAAATTATGAATTATCTAGGAATGCCTACAAGTGAAAATGCTCAAAACAAAATCCCAGAATGGTTTAAAATTAATTTCCCAAAATGGGTTTTAGATGATCGCGTAAATGAAGAAGATATGAAAGAAGCACTGACATGGAGGGATAAGAAAAATATCATTTAAGAGAGAAAAAGGCATCACAACAAATACTTAATCAATACAAGAAGCCATAACTGAAAAAATCGATTGTGATTTAGAATCAAGTTTCTAAAAAACATAAACTTGGAAATTCAATTCAGCGCACATGAAATTATTTTAATCGCAATCATCAAAATAAAATTCTAATCCAAATAATTTAAAACTACAAATCAGTAAACTATTTCTTAAAAAAATATAAAGTCAACATGTCAAAATCAAACCAAATTCTAAGCATACGGGAACGAAAAAAAGAGATACAGCAAGAGCAATTCCCATTCAGTTCATTCACCCACATCAATCCAAAATTCACTCCATTTGGAAGGGAAACAAAAAACCCCAGAACTTTCTAGAAACAGCAATTTTCATGATGTCAACGATTCTATAGATAGAGATTTACTCAAGATTCTAGAGATAAAATAATTATCTGAATTGATAAGAAACAGAGGTCTAAAAATATTGGCACATACAAAATTACAAATCCAACGATGACATATACGACCAAGAACAAGTTTCCAACAACACGTGAAACAAAAACTTAGAATGTCAAAGATTGGCAAGTAGTAAAGAGTATCAGAGATTATGAAAAATCATACCGCATAATAGTTCAACCATAATATGATGAAATGAAAAAAGATATTCATCGACAGGTATTTTGTTTAGAAATTAAAGAAACAGACAAAGTCAAATTTAAGATGTTTGTAATTCTAAATTTAGTCAGTCCATTGTTCTAAGTTATTTTTCTGCATCCCGGATAAAATCCTCATATTTCATAATCTGAGTCGTCATTCGAAATGCGTTCATTTGATCTTCATTGTTCTTTGAACCCAAGAAGGATTTCCTCAACTCCATTAATTTTTGCTGTTCTTCAGTGACTTTAAGAATATCATTCCTAAGATCATCACGCGTAGCCATATATAATATAGGCGAATTTGGGATTTAAGAATTTCGCATGTTGCAGATTAAAATTCTAGAATTAGATTGGCGAATTTGAAAAGTTAACCATTGCATCCAACATCATTCAAGTTTTAAAGGAATTTCCATCAGGTTACATCAACAACATAGATGTTCAAAGAACATAATCATCTTAATTTCAGACAGGCTTATTTTTTAATCATGTGTCAAAGACAAGAGAAATGTCATAGATACGATGACAGTCATTTTCGAGTCACAGAAATTCAAACTGATTTTAAAATAAAAGATTTCCAAAAACTTGTGCAAGAATTGCAATGATTCCAATTATCAAAAGCTTTATCCCTAATTTCACATCTAACAGTCTATTATTTTGATTAATGTATTTTGTTTCCTGATCAGTTAACCATATGAGGATTATTTTCCTAATGCTATGAATAAAATACTAGTGAAAAAGAGCCAAACCATGAACTGTAATAAGATAAGTGAGGCCCACGTTTGGAGATATTCTAAAAGTACCAAAATGCGCAGGTGTGTAAAGTGCAAATCTAGAGTAAAAATCACTGAAAAGGAATTCAACCTCAAATGGGGCACGAAAAAAATTGTTACCAGCTAGATCGAAGATCATTTTTTCAATAATTCTTTAACAACACATAGACGCAATTTACATTATCAATCAATATTACCAGATCAATCATAATTTGACATATGCAGCACATATTGAAATTAAGAGATACACCCGGAGAAAGAAAAGAGTGTTGACACCATGAATAGTAATTAGTAACAAATTTTTTAAATTACTTTTTTAGACATAAAGTATAATGAGAGTCAAATCTAATGCATTGTTGATTGCGTCAGTAATGGCAGCATTTGGAATTATGACGGTTCCAGGAAATGTTTCAGCAGAATCTAACCAAGTAACCATTACGCCAATTAATGAAAAAATTAGTTTGGAAAAGACAACGACTACTATGAGTGTTCCTCAAGAAAATGAGCTGCCATGGGGCACAGTAAGAGGAGAGGCAACAGATTATGTTGAGAGATTTCCAATAATAATACAATTCTACAAGGGAGAAGATCCAGTTCACTTTGCACAAGTGGATGTCAAGGGAGACGGATCATATGAATACAAATTCAGAGTCAGGAACTTGGATTTCAATACGGGTGAATTCATAAATATATTCGAAGGGAACTACACGGTAAAAATCTACAGGGTGATCCCAAATGTCAATGACCTGACATAGTCAATAAGGAGTACCAGATTCTCTCTGTTTTGCTAACGCCGAGACATACCATTCAAACTCGTCAAGGAATTTTAAAAATCGTCTGTCATAATTTTCATCAAGTAATTTTCCATCAGCATCAAACGTCTCATGGACCCTAGAAATTGGCAACTGTGACGGAATGGCAGGCATACCCATCTCTGCCAAAACTTGACGTAGGTGATTTCCTGCAACAATTCCGCCAAAATTTCCAACAGAATAGGATACTATTGCAGATGGTTTGAAAAAATATTCTTCCAGGAAGTAATCCAAAGTATTCTTTAGCGCAGAAGAAATACTGTGATTGTATTCAGGAGTGATTGGGACATACCCATCAGCATCATTAATTATTTTTTGTAGTTTTTGTAATTTTTCAGAAGGGAATTTCATTTCCTTGTACATTTTATCCAGTATTGGCAAATCCAATTCCAAAGGGTCAACAAGGAAGACATCATGATCATTATTCTTCAATTTGGAAACTACCCATTTTGCCACTTTGATTCCATGTCTTTCAGATCGAACAGAGCCCATTATCACTGCAATTTTTGCCACCATAAACCAATAACTAAACATGATAAAAGATTTTACTAAATTCCAAATCACCGCATCTTTCAGAGAATTCATATACCGAATGTCTAAACCAAGAGCCAGAAAATGAGTAAAAATTTTTGGCATGATATAGAACCTGGAAATGACATTCCAGACATCATAAATGTCATAGTAGAAATTCCCAAAGGCTCTATGAACAAATATGAATATGATAAAAAGCACAATATGATGAAACTTGACAGAGTGTTATTCTCCCCATTTCACTATCCAGGAGACTATGGTTTGATACCTCAGACATTATCAGAAGACGGAGATCCGCTTGACGCATTAGTTATCGTTACCAATCCCACATATCCAGGCATATTGATCGAATCCAAACCAATAGGATTACTTGAAATGAAAGATGATGGGGAATCAGATGATAAAATAATATGCGTAGCAACTAACGACCCGAGATACTTACACACTTCAGACATTACAGACATTGAAGATCACAGTCGTTCAGAAATTGCGCATTTTTTCCAAGTATACAAAGAATTGGAAGGAAAAAAAGTTGAGATACTAGGATGGAAGAATGCCAAAGAGGCTAAAGGTGTAATTCATGAATCAATAAAGCGATACAAGAGCACTTTAAAAAAATTCTAACATGACAAAAGAGTGCGAACATTTTATCCAAGAAAAAAAAGTGATTCAAAATACAAAAAATTGCGAGGAATGCCAGAAAGAGCATCTACCCACAGTTGCACTTAGAATGTGTCTAACTTGTGGACATGTAGGTTGTTGTGATTCATCAATTGGAAAACATGCTACAAAACACTTTGAAGAAACAGGACATGCAGTCATGAAGGCAGTGCCAGAAAATATTTGGAAATGGTGCTACATTCACAAAGAATACTATCATAGCACGTAAAACCCATCAAATAAGGACACAGTTCAGTTTTGTAAGAATATTTTTTGAATTAGAGAATACTATTCGTAAACCATCAGATCTTTTTCTTCAAGCAAAGCATGAATTTGATTTACTGAGCGATGCACATCTTTCTCAAGCTTTGCACCAACACAAACTAGTTTTCCAGATGCAAAAATCAGAATTACGGTTTTAGGATCAAGCATTCTGTGAATTAGTCCAGGGAATTGCTCAGGCTCATACATGCTTCTTGGAAGAGTTCTAGCTGCTTGTTCTAAGTTAACCTTTCCTCCAAGATTGATCGAGGACACAATATTTTGTATTGAAACAATGGGATCATTTTTGATCTTTATTTTACCTTTTCGCAATATTTTCACCACTTCAAATACAGCAGTCTCAGCCAACTCCTGAGATTTTGCCCCGGTACAGACCATTTTTCCAGAACCAAAAAGTAGTGTAGCAGTTTTAGGATTCTTTAATCTGAAAACCGCACCAGGGAATTGTTCTGGATGATACTCAACTGCGGGGAATTTTTTTGTTATATCTACAAGATCCAGCTTTTGCTCAATGGTAGCAGAAGCCACAACGTTAACTATTGCAATTATAGGTTTTGTTTGAGTCATATCATCATTTACCTCCAATCATATCCATATTTTGGTCTAATCTCAGGCCTTTGTATCTATTTCTAATTGTTACCTCAGTGACATTTGCGGCCTCCGCAATGTCACGCTGGGTCTTATCTTCACCATTTTTAACACATGACAAGTACAATGCCGCAGCTGCCAACCCCATAGGATCTTTTCCGGCAGACTCCTCATGAGCCTGTGCATCTTTAAGCACTTTAACTGCAAATCGTTTTGTTTTTTCAGTAATTCCAATAGAACTTGCGATTCTCGCGACACACTGAACTGGATCAACCACAGGCATTTTTAATTCTAATTCTTGATGCAATATCCTATAACATCTTGAAATATCTTTTTTCTTAATGTTTCCAGCATCTGCAACATCTTTTAGCGTTCTTGGAGTTTCAGTGTCACGACAGGCAGCATACAAAGATGCGGCAATCAATGCAGAGATGGAACGACCTTTTACCAGACCTTTTTCCAATGCTTTTCTATAGATATACGATGCCTTTTCAATTACTGCATCAGAAAGTGAAAGTTTGTCTTTTAACGTAGATAATTCGCTTAACGCTTGTCTAAGATTTTTGTCTGACGATGCATTTACCTTACTTCTGCTATCCCAAGTTCGTAGTCTTTCAATGGTACTTTTCATGGTCGACGTGAGAGGCTTTCCAGAAGAATCCTTGTTCATTGGACTAATGATTGTTGCAAGACCACGATCATGCATTGCAAGTGATGTTGGAGCACCAGTTCTAGTTGGATCTGCCCCTCCTTCTTTTGAGAACGATCTCCATTCGGGTCCCGAATCCTGCAGGGTTTCAGTGATCACGTAGCCACATTTTCCACAAAATCTTTCCCCAGTAACATTATCAGTAAGCATGGAGTTCTTTCCACAACGCCCACAAGTCGAATCAGCATTAATAATTTCTAAAACCAAAACAGTTCAAATATTCTGATGTTTATATCATATAAGAACCGATTTATTTGATGATTTTTCAGAAAAAAACGCTTCAAACTCAATAGATCGGACTGGAAAGAGATTGAATATGATTGCAGGCACAATTTTACAGATTTAACGGAAAAATACAGATTTTGTTATTAAAATTGATTTTTTGAACCAACCATGAAGAACATACATCAGAAAATGAGGCAATTATGAATTACGTATTCATTTTTTAGTAGTTGCAATAGACCAAAATCACATGTCAGAATATCAGCTAGGCAAGTGGGATTTATCAGAATTAGTCAAAAATCAAAAAAGTCCGGCATTTCAAAAACAAATTCAGGAGTTAGAAAAACAGGCAATAAAATTTGAAAAAATCAAATCAAAATTAAATCCTAAAATGTCTTCTAAACAATTTATGAACATCATACAGCAAGTTGAGGAAATTTCTGAGAACATGAGTAAAGTTGGAGGTTATGCATCATTGTCATACTCTTCGGATACACAATCTGATGAGGCAACATCACTAATGACAAAAATGTCAAAGTTAGGATCTGAGATTTCAAATAAAATTTTATTTTTTGATTTGTGGTGGAAGACCCAGGTTGATGATAAAAATGCAAAGAGACTCATGAAAGATGCCGGAGAAATTACAGAGTACCTTTCACATAAAAGACTATTTGCAAAATATGCACTCAGCGAACCTGAAGAAAGGATCATCAACACGCTGGACGTTACAGGAATATCGGCTCTTGTAAAACTATACGACAAAATCACTAACGTGTTTGAATACAAAATGAAAGTAGGTAACAAATACAAAACAATGACAAGAGAAGAACTTACAAACTATGTCAGAAGTACAAACCCAAAAATCCGTGAGACGGCATACAAAACAATCCTTACAAAATACTCAGAGAATAAAGGAGTTGTCGGAGAAACATATCAGAATATTGTAACTAATTGGAAAGATGAGGGCATAGAGATACGCGGATACAAATCGCCAATATCCATGAGAAACATTGGAAATGACGTTGATGATAAAACCATTGATTCCCTACTTGCAGTATGTAAAAAAAATTCCCCCGTCTTTCAGAAATTTTTTATGCAAAAAGCAAAGATGCTGAAAATGAAAAAATTGCGAAGGTATGATTTGTATGCCCCTGCAGCCTCAAATATCAAAGAAAAGAACTACTCATATGACAAATCAGTAAAATTAGTGTTTGAATCACTTGGAAAATTTAGCAGTACATTGGAAGAATATGCAAGAAAGGTATTCAATGAAAACCACGTTGACTCAGATATCAGAAAAGGAAAGAGAGACGGGGCATTTTGCAGCACACTGACTCCAAAAATTACACCATACGTACTGGTGAATTTTACGGGTAAATCTAGAGACGTGTTTACTTTAGCTCATGAATTGGGACATGCAGTTCACAGTCAGGCTGCCCAAGATAGATCCATTCTGGTCCAAGATGCTCCACTACCCTTAGCAGAAACGGCATCTACATTCTCAGAATTACTTTTGTATGACAACATGTCTGACAAAATTTCTGATGATGAAAAAAAGACAATGCTATCAGAGAAAATAGATGACTTGTACGCAACGATACAAAGGCAATCATTTTTTACAATCTTCGAGGTCGATGCCCATAAACAGATCGGAGAAGGAACCACAATAGATGAAATATCAAAGACATACTTGCAAAATCTCAAAACCCAGTTTGGAAACGCAGTTACATTGTCAGAAGACTTTGCCATAGAATGGAGTTGCATTCCACATTTCTACCACACGCCATTTTACTGCTATGCGTATTCTTTTGGCAATTTGCTTGCGCTATCGCTATTTCAAAGATACAAAAAAGAAGGAAAAGATTTCGTACCAGCATATCTTAACATTCTTGCAGCAGGCGGTTCCAAAAAGCCAGAAAAACTGCTCTTAGAATATGGATTTGACATCAGTTCTACAAAATTCTGGCAAGAAGGTTTTAACTATATCAAAAAGCAAGTGAATACACTATCATCACTAAATTAGACTTTAGAATTAATGGGGCCGACAGTCCAACGCATGGACTGTCGGCTTGTTCCCCGAACGGTTTGAATTCGATGTCACTCAAAACCCAAGGCAATCAGATTTAAACGTTTGAAATTACTTTAGTCCCAGTTTTTTTGGTTTAATTTTTCTAATACTTCCCATCAAAATACCAATAGTGATTCCTAACTGATAAAGAAAATACAATAAAACCTCAAAAGTGCTCGGAGTAAGATCTGTAAACCTACTGACTGCAGTTAACACTAACAAAAGAGCACTAAAAAAGAAAACAAACGCCTTAGATATTCCATTAAGAGAAGTGAATTTCAACACAACAAAGCTGGTCACAGTAACAGAAATTGCTAACACCGTCAAAAACCCCGTATTCATACCAAAAATCAAAAAAAGAGCAGAAGCCACTTCACCAGGGCTATTTGCAGATAAATTAGAAAGACTAACTTTTTCAGAGGAGGCAAAACGAGGAACGCTCAAAATTGCATTTATCAAAAATAAAACAAACATGGAAACAGATACGGTTTTTACATGATTTTGCAAGCGCGGGAATCTGAGAAGAATCGCCCTGCCCAAAATTATTCCCTGAAACAAACCAATGCAAAATGCGCTCAAGACTGCAATTAACTGAATGACAGGGTTTAGAAATATATCAACAAGTAGAGGGATCAATGCCATGTTATCTAGATAGTTACAAGCATGAGAATATTAGTTACCAGACAAAACATTTTCATTAAAAAAAATAAAAAACATGTAACAAAATAGCGACATCAAATGCAAAAATATGAGTAAATTTATAATTTCATCATCAGAAACACAATCCATGCATAAAGCAATTGTTTTAATTGGAATGATTGTATTAACAGGAATTTCAGTAAATTATGCACATTCTCAAGAAATAAGTCTTGCAACATTTCAAGAAACCGCTCAGATAATGATTGATAAAAAAACAGCTCAGGATGTCACGGCATCAATCACTTTACAAAGTACCAGCATTCAAGAAATAAAAGTTCCAGCCAATGTGGAACAAAGAATCAGAGAAAATGACCACATTGCAGCAGTAATTATAACAAATCAAGATGAATGCATACTTGGAGTAAGTAATGAGTCATGTATTTTGATAAACGTAAAGAGAAACCCAAATGATACAAACTTCCCGGCAATTCAAAATTCAACATTAAACATATCAGAACAGTTCATAGATGAAATAAATGACATGTTTGACACAAAAGCAAAACTTCACTCCACATTCATCCAGCCCAGTGATGAGGTGAATACAACGTTGCAGACATCAGGAGTAATCTCAGGTAAAGGAACCATTTCAGCAGTATACACCATGCCCATGGAAGATACGACCTCAATGTATGAAAAAATATCAGCTATTTTGATTCCAAAAATAATCAGGGAATCAGGAGGGTTTTATGACGTTGCAAGGAATCTTTCAACGGATGAGAATGCAAAAATGACATTCTCCATAATACCTTCAGAAAACAAATCATTGTTGCAATTAAAAGTATCAACAAACTATTCTGAAACGCCATCAAACACGGACAAAATTGATCCATTGAAATTTTTACAAACAACTGAATTAAAAAGATCAGAGTATTTTTCTGAAGGATTTTATCCTTTGAACTCAATCATCCAAGTAGTCATAATATCTCCTGAAGAGACCAATATCTCAGATGTCGAAGGTAATATTGTTTCGACTCAAATCATAGATGACGAAAGAATTCCAACAGACATTACAAACCACGGATGGGTCTTTGATCCTGAAGAGGGTCAGGTAATACAAGGAAAATACATTTTTGGTAAAAAAACGTCAGTAAGCAGTGATGAATTAGAATTTTCGCTAGGAGGAGAAAACACGCAAACGAAAAAACAAGAATTCGATGAATCCATAGTTGTGGTCATCATAATTGCAATAGCATCTAGTGCAGCTGCTTTGTTTTACCTTAAAGGGTATAAAAAATAATTAAAGCAAAAGTACAGCTGCGGCAAAAACAGTCGTCCATTTTCCATCTTTGTCACCTTTCGTGGATTGAGTTATGTTATGAGTATTGTAGATTTCTCCGGAAATCATCCACTGCTGTCTTTTTTCATTCCAGGCTTTATCAGCATCAAAAGCAATCCCCAATGAGGATGCCAGCATTTGTGCTGCAATGTCTTCAGCATAATCACCAGCTTGACCTTCATTTTGACCGAAAGATTCGTATTCAGAAAGATATCCATATCTGGACTTGTCTTTAGGTTGAGCAAGACCTACAGATGCTGAGCACACCCTATGGGGTTCATTTGTTTGATTTTTGGAATAAATTGTAAACAGAATTTGTCCGGGTTTGATTTTTTTTAGCCCTTCCTTTCTGGAAATGAGTTTTGCCTGAGGTGGGAAAATGCTTGAAATTAAAACCAGATTGGTTCCGGCAATACCTGCATCCCTTAACGCGTATTCAAAACTGGTCAACCTATCCTCATGAACACCCTTACCTTTTGTAAGAAACAAGTTCTTTGCAATCAAGTCAAGCATTTCTGAATTGAAGGAAGAGAATTATTATTTATACTTTAAATAAAAATTAATCTTTTAATTTTTTTAAAACCATCAACAGACATTCTAACCAGACTTTCTTTTTTTCTTTCGTTTATCAGGCTCTTTCTGAATCTGTGTCAGAAATAGGAATGTGAAAAATGCCCCCAATCCAATGTTGACAAGACTCATGAAAGTGATCATTATCGTCATAGAAGGAGGAGCAATAACTAATCCTATTATCAAACCCATTATCCCAGTAGCATAAAACATCATCATCAAAACCTTAACTCTAATTGGATTGATGTATCTCATGACAAGTATGGAAATGAGGTTTTATTATAAACTGACGGTGAATTGGACAATATCAAAAGAAAGTAATTTTCAAACAAATCACAGGTAACACTTTAAACCTTCAAAAAATTCATTTTATTTCGTGCCAATGTAGCTCAGCCTGGTAGAGCAATTGATTTGTAATCAATAGGTCACGGGTTCAGATCCCGTCATTGGCTTCATTTTTTATACTCATGATCCACACGATAGAACTGCGAAACACGTTCACAATGTTTCAGAAATAAGAAAATCATCCAGCAAAGCTGTCCAACGAGTACATAGGATTCCTTTTGGACTTTACTATGATTTTGGTGTGTACGTTCATGAAATGAACGTATAATTCTCCAGGCTCCTCTGTAGAAAAAGAGCACTCCATGCAATGACTTTTCATGAAGACTCTGGCAAAATAGGAAATTAATTAACTTGCTTTGACAAATGATTAAGCTAGGATTTACACTTCATCAACAAATTAAATCAAATTTCATTTAACATTGGGTTTACATCAAATCAAATAATCTGAATTTTGTCATTATAAGACATTACAACTACAAGAAATTAGATGAGGAAAAACGTATCCTAAATTGGCAATACGAATAAGTATGCTAAACTATGAATCAACCCAATGAGTTTTGATGAATTCAGAGATAATGAAAAACATAGTGAAAATATATCAGTTAAAAAATCAACGTTTAACAGCGTGATTGTGGGATTGATCATAGCAGTAGGAATTGCAGCATTCCTATCAGGATCATATGTGTCAGAATTAAATTCGGATCAAATTACTGAAAAAGACTTGGACGAGGCATTGGCCAAGATGGAACTAAAACTATTGCAGAATCAATTACCTACAAAACAGGCGGCAGTAGCACCAATAAAAATTTCAGCAGACGATGATCCAATCATGGGAAATCCAAACGCACCAATTACAATAATTGAATTTTCAGATTTTCAGTGCCCATTTTGTGCCAGATTCCACACTCAAACACTCCCATTAATTTTTGAGGAATACATTGATCAGGGCAAAGTAAAACTGATTTTCAGAGACTTCCCAATTCAAAGCATCCATCCAAACGCACTACCAGCATCAGTGGCAGCAGAATGCGCAAATGAGCAAAGTAAGTTCAGAGAAATGCATGACATGTTGTTTGAAAAACAAAATGAATGGAACAAACTAGCAACTGCAGATGCAATATCTTTGTTTAGCAAATATGCTTCAGACATGCAATTGCAACAAGGGGTGTTTGATACATGTCTTACAAGTGGAAAATACATAGAAGAAATTAAAAATGATCTTAACGAAGGAAGGGAATACGGAGTTTCTGGAACCCCAGGATTCTTTGTAGGGAATGATGAAATAGGTTATGTGGAGCTAAAAGGAGCCCAGCCATTTGAAAGTTTTAAGAAAGTGATAGATATTCAGCTAGACACATAGAAAAATAACAAGCGTTTATTAGACCAAAATCAATGCTAAGCATCAGAATAATAACGAGTGGGCAATAAGCTTTTTCGTTATTGCTAAAGAGAAAAAACAAAATGACAAAATTTCAAGATTTAGGATTAAGCGACGATGTGCTGAAAGGAATTACAGAACAAGGTTTTGAAGAGGCATTTCCAATTCAAGAGGCAGCCATTCCAGTATTACTTTCAGGAAGAGATGTTGTAGGACAAGCTCATACAGGTTCAGGAAAAACTGCAGCATTTGCATTATCAATGTTGCAAGAAATTCAGCCAAAAAAGGGAATTCAGGGATTGGTCATGGCACCTACAAGAGAGCTTGCGATGCAAATTGCAGATGAAATCAAAAAATTTGGAAAATATACAGGACTCAAAGTAGCGACAATTTACGGCGGTCAGGGAATGGGAATTCAGCTCGATACACTGCACAGAGGAGTTGAAATTCTTGTAGCAACACCAGGCAGATTAATCGATCATCTCAAAAGAGGTTCAATAGAACTCAGAGACATCAGCCACATTGTTTTGGATGAGGCAGATACAATGTTAGACATGGGATTCATAGATGACATCCAATTTATCTTAGATTTGGCACCAGAAAACAGAGTCATGTCATTATTTTCTGCAACCATGCCAACCCAAATTCTAAGACTATCTGAAGACTATCTAAACAATCCAAAACAATTCCTATTGGATGCAGATGATCTTAGTGGAGAGGGCATTGATCAATCATTTCTAGTGATCAAAGACAGGGACAAATTCAAATATCTATTAGATTTTCTCAAGCCAGTAAAAGGTCAATGCATAGTATTTTGTTCTACAAAATATAGAACCAGAGATGTTCAAAAATTCCTTCATCAAGAAAAATATGATGCAGTCGCAATAGAGGGCGACATGTCACAGCACAGAAGAGAACAGTCAATGGCTAAATTTAGAAATGGAAAGGCAGACATCCTAGTTGCAACAGACATAGCATCAAGAGGTATAGATGTTCCAAGGGTGGAATTAGTAGTCAACTATGACGTTCCAAATGTTGAGATGGTTTACTTTCACAGAATTGGCAGAACCGCAAGGGCAGGTGCAGAAGGCAAAGCAGTGACATTTGTATCATACTCGTCAGTTGGAGACTGGAATCTAATCAAACGTCAAATCAAGGTTCCAATCAAAGATCTAAACCAAGAAATGGGAATTCAAATTTCGATTCCAGATCCACTAAAGAGACAAACATCTTCCAGAAGATACGGCGGACAATCAAGATCAGGCTATTCTAGAGGAGGGGGCCGTTCAGGAGGATATGGAAGATCCAGAGATGACAGAGGCGGAAGCAGGAAAAGAACAGACGATAAAGATAATCGAAACAGCTACGGCGGACGTAGCAGATGGTAAAACTGGAAAACTTAAAGAGCAGAACTTCATAAATTATTCCAAGGTAAAAAGATGCATAAGGGATTCATTTTATTAAATTGTGATTTAGGGTCTGAAGAATATATTCTAGAGGAGCTTAAACGAATGCAAGATATCAACAACGCATATCTAACTTTTGGGGCATATGATGTGATTGCAGAAATTCAAACAGAAGGACAGGAGGGATTTGAAAAAGTGATTGCGACAGTTAGAAAACTATCCAGAGTAGTAAGTACAATGACACTGAATGTAATAGTTCCCGAATAATTGTTATATGAGTAAAATTAGGATTTTTCAAATTGCAAAAGATTGACTATGAAGGAACTGTCTGGGTACTGAACTATAACAATCCAGAACCATTACTAGATCATGCGATTTACATGCTAGAAAAACACGGGGTTAAAAAAGAAGACATGACGATTACGGAAACGCCAACAGCCACAGTTGGAGCGATAGTCGTAGAAATTTGGCCATATGAGCTAGTAATAGGAAGGGTAAGAACCACTCGCAATGATTCATTTATCAGCGGTACAGAATTTAAAATTGAATTAAAATTAGACGAAAATGGAAATTACATAGATTACCTTTGAAGAAAAATAAAATTCAGAACATTGTAATCGCAGTAGTAGCAATTCTCATCATCGGATCAATCATAGTATACAATTATTCGGCAGATCAAACTAAGCAGAAAGGATTTCAATTCGGGAATGAGTTAGCACAAATTCAGCAAGATGTAGCAGAATTGCAAGTGAAATTTTATTCTGAAAAAACCAAATGGGACGAGGGAGACATATCCAAGGAAGAGTTATTGATGCACTATGAAGACCATTTGAACAAATTTGAGCAAGTGATTTACAGATATGATTCATTGGAAACTCCAGAATTATTCGAAAGTTCAGTAGAATTATTCAAGATTTCATCTCAAACTCAGCTAGAAAGTGATGTGGAATTCATCAAATGGATTATGACAGGTGATGAATCAGCTAAAATAAGATCAGATACTCAAATCCAAGAAGCATATGAATATGAAAATCTAGGATTAGCTGAATTTCAATCAGCCAAAAAAGGAATAAAAAATTATGACGAAGCAGGGAAATTCTCAGCCCCACAAAATGGAGTCAAGCAAAAAGTAATTCAAATCTTTGATAATATGAATAACCAATGTGATCTAGAATTTAAAAATGAAATGAATGAATTTGATTCACAAGAAATAGAAGTGGAATGGTTCAACTGTACCAATGATGCAGAAAAATGGAAAAAGGACCATCTCCCTTGAGAAGAAAAATAAACTACTATAACAAACCAATTTTTTGTAATATATCCAAAGTAGGAGTTATTTCTTCAGATAATGACGTTTTATCAAGAGGTGTAGGCTTTGAGAAACGGATTTGGAATGATATTGTTAACATGTCCTGATCAGTATGAGAAATCCTAATTGAATGTGATTGACGATGGGTTTCAGACAGAAAATTTTTCCACATCTGTAAGCGTTCATTTACTTGAGAAACCTGTTCTTCAACCTTAGTCAGAGAGGTATTCAAATCAGAATCAAACAAACCAAATTTTACAAAAGGAACCATGATTATGCCACCTGAAATTTTATCACGGTTTTTTAGCATGGATGAAATAATCTCTTCAGAATTGGATTTAGGAAAAATATCACCGTAATCAGGATCAAAATATCCCGCAACAAATTTTTTAGAATCATAAATTCTAAAAAAATCCTCATCGGATTCTAATTTCCACAACACTTACAAAACAAATCATCAGCAAATAAATAATTATCAAAGACAATTAAATAAACTAAAAAATTAAGAAAAGGCATGGCAATTTCCAAGGACAATCTGGATTTCATAGACAGCTTAGTAGACTATTACATTAGTGAATCTGAATCATACAAACAAATAGCAGAAAATTTTGTTCCGGAAGTAGAATCAATTCCAGATACGGCATTTGGTATCATTACAGGTTGTGTGTATTCAGGGTTTTTGCAGGCATATCAGAATCAACAACAGACACCAAGTTTGGAAGACATGGGAGAATTCAACAACATAATAAAACAACGTGCAGCATTAATCAAGAAATCAATACTAAACCCACCAAGACAAGAACCCATCGAAGAAGAACAAAAAAAGAAACATATCCAGAAAAACAATGCCAATTTAGATGAGGGTAAATCAGGCATCGTTTCAACTTAATCGAACATGCCAACTCCAGTTTAAATGCAACAACGGGAATTTTACACAATTGAGAGCGATGATGCTCAGGATTATGCATCAAAGATTAGCCACAAACAGTTTTGGAAAAAAATCAGATAGTTTAATTCCAACTAGAATAAATTGATTTTATGAAGGTGGATGGCAGTAAAATCATCTTTGTGTTAGGAGTAATGGCAGCAATGGTGACTGCCGTGGTGTCACTGTATTTTTCTATTCGTTAAAGATAAATCATCAAAAAGATATGTAATCATCATGTCAGATGCAAATGAGTTTAAAATCACACAGGTGGTGGATAACGGTCAGATGGTACAGCTGACACTGATTGAGAATGTTTCAACTGAACCAGTTTCACAAAAACAAATGATTATTGAAAATGTTTCAAACAAACTAGACGCAGAAACAAAGGAGCAGGTAATGCCATTATTAGAAGCAATTTTACAGGCACAGCCTACCGTCAACATCAAATCATATCAACAAACACAGATGACGATGGCAATGCCAAAATCAAGATACGACAGCATGGGAAGACCGCAGGTGGGAAACATAGTTGCAGTAGATTTAAAAAAAATCTAAAGAGTCGATTTTATCTCATCAAGAGTGTGCAAAGGTAATGAACATGTAAAATTCTTGCAAACAAAAACAGATGTATGATCTTCGAAAAGCTTTCCAGCAAAGAAAGGATATTGCGAAAGGCCATCTAACTGAGAAGCGTTACGGACAGTAATCAGGATTGAGTTTGGCAGATAGTCCAAAAGTAAAGAGTTGCAGATTGATGAATTTTCAGTATTGACAATAGTGATTTCCACGGGTTTTTGCGCGTACATGGAAATGGTATTCAACAGATAACCAAATCCAAACGGATTTTCAGCTGCGGTTTGTGCTTGAGATTCCATGATTTTAGTGGCGATTTCAAGAAAAATCTGTTCTCGGGATAAGTGGTACAGCCTTAGCATGACAAAAGATGAAACAGAATTTCCAGAAGGTAAAGACAAATCATAGTTACTCTTTGGACGAATAATCAATTTTTCATGCTCATCAGATGTCATAAAGAAGCCATCGTTATCAGAATCCCAGAAATGATCAACCAGATGACGTCCCAACCTCAGTGACAGTTCAAGATATTTTGGATCAGGTTCAATTTCAAAGACATCAAGTAACGCATTGACAAAATAAGAATAATCTTCAAGATACCCGCCAATTTTTGCAATTCCATTTTTATAAGTTCGAAGCAATTTACCATCTACAAAAAGATTCTTTTCGATAAAAGAAACACAGTTCTTTGCGGCATCAAGATATCGTACATCATTTGTTACCCGATACCCTTTTGCAAATGCCGTTATCATCAGAGAATTCCAGGAAACCAATACTTTGTCATCCAAACCAGGAGGAACCCTCTTGGAACGAACTTTTAGCAATTTTTCAGAACATGATTTTAAAATTCCATGCACCTCTTCTTCAGTAATTCCAAAATTAAAAGCCACCGCAGAGGCATCAAGGTTATTACACAAGATGTTATGTCCCTCCCAATTCCCGCCATCAGTGACATCATAATAAAGACAGAAAAGATCAGCGTCGCCGCCAAGAATTTCTTTGATTTCACTTTTCTTCCACACGTAGAATTTTCCCTCAACACCCTCAGAGTCTGCATCATATGCAGAATAAAACCCTCCACCTGGCAAAGTCATTTCACGCAATACAAAGTCAAGTGTTTTTTGCATTACGTCAAGGTAGAAAGGATCTTGCGTGATTTGATAAGCCTCAGCATAGTTAACGGGAATCAAAGCATTGTCGTAAAGCATTTTTTCAAAATGAGGAACCAGCCATCGGGCATCTGTAGAATATCTAGAAAAACCACCTCCAATTTGATCAAATATGCCACCCTTGGCCATTTTTTTAAGAGTTTTGAGTGCAAATTCATTGAATTTTCCTAATCCCGATAGCTTGGCATATCTGAATAGAAATGAAATGTTTGCAGCATTAGGGAATTTTGGGGCAGAGCCAAATCCACCGTATGTAGGGTCACCAAGTTGAAACAAATTCATGGCAGCCTCATCAAGAATTGTTTGCTCCAATTTTGATGTAACCGAAACAGTCTCAGGTTTATTTAGCGCATCCAGGAATTTCTCGGCAGATTTTTCAATGTCTTTTGGTTTTTCTTTCCATGCTTGCGACAATTGTCTGCAAATACTTCCAAAACCTGGACGTCCATGTGAATCTAAAACAGGAAAGTATGTTCCCACATAGAATGGCTTTTGATCAGGTGTAAGAAAAAGGCTCAACGGCCAACCGCCTTGACCCGTTGCTATCTGACAAACTTTTTGATAAATGTCATCGATGTCAGGTCGTTCTTCACGATCGACTTTTATGTTAATAAAATTATCATTCATGAATTCAGCAACATCTTCATTTTCAAAGGATTCGTGAGCCATTACATGACACCAATGGCATGCGCTGTATCCGATACTCAGGAAAATGGGCTTGTTTTCATCTTTTGCTTTTTTTAGTGCTTCATCATTCCATCCATACCAATCAACAGGATTATCTGCATGCTGAAGTAGGTAGGGACTGCTTTCGTTGATGAGGCTGTTTTTATCCACGATTAATCAAATTCATTTGAATATTTGTACCTAGTTAGGGAATTAGTCCCAAATACCACGCCCTTCAGTTAATTCATAGATTCTAACATTTATTTTTTTAAGTAGTTTCATTTTAGATTTATGTGCTTTATTATCATGACTGTAATCTTTTTTTTCAATCAATTCCTGCAATCTACTTAGTTGCTGCAAAGACAATTTCTTAAATTCATTCTTAGAACTTGTAACAAGCTGCAGTAATCTCACCCTTTCACGATCCTCATTGGAAATTTCAGGCATGTTTTACATTACATGAATTTTGCAAATAAATCTTAGTGTAAAAGCGAGATTGGTCTATTGCTTAGGATAGCCCAATCTCTGGCCATCGGATTTATCAGATTGATGATAATTTCAACATCCGCTGGATGACTACATATGCAATTAATCCCATATGAGTCTAAGAGTGTCAATTCACAACAATCACATCACAAATAAAAAAAATGAAATAACGAATCTTAAAATTTCATGTTTTTAGCGTAAGACTATGGAAAAAATGCGTGCGATGGTACTTTCAGAATGTGCAAAGATTGAAACACACCCGCTAAAACTTACTCAAATTGACAGACATGAAATTAAAAGATCAAATGAAATTTTGCTAAAAATTGAGGCCTGCGGCGTCTGTCATTCTCAGCTTCACGGGATAGAAGGAGACTGGAAAGACCTTGGAATTCCTCCAGCGCTGCCAACTATTCCAGGTCACGAGGTAGTTGGGAAAATAGTTCAGATTGGAGACAAGGTAACAAAATTCAAAGTTGGAGACAGAGCTGGCATTACACCACTGTTAGAGGCGTGCAATGAATGCCAATATTGTAACGAGGGGAAAGAATATCTCTGTGAATCGTCAGTGATTACAGGGGAATCTTTCAAGGGAGGATATACAGAATACATCACGGTCATAGAAGACTTTGCCACCAAAATTCCAGAAAATATGAAACCTGAATATGCCGCACCGTTATTTTGCGCAGGAATTACAGCGTTCAAAGCAGTAAAAGCATCAGAACCAAAGCCAAAGAAGAAAATAGGAATCTTTGGAATAGGAGGAGTTGGTCATATGGCAGTACAATTTGCAAAAGTAGAAGATTGTGAGGTAGTCGCATTCTCCAGATCAGAAAATCACCTAGATGTTGCAAAAAGATTAGGCGCAATAGACACCATGATATTTTCTGAAAATCAAGAAGAGTTTCTTACAGCATTAAAGGAAAAACACGGGATGTTGGATGCAGCGATAGTTTTTGCACCAGCAGATATTGTTACAGATACGGCGATAAAATCAGTGAAAAAAGGAGGTCTTATTGTCATTGCAACTGTGGGGAAGAATCCTACATTTATGGCATTTGAGGAAAAGACGATCAGGGGCACTCTGATAGGATCCACAAAAGATATGGAACAGGTCATCAAGATATGCGATGAAAAAAATATCGAAGTGATCTCCCAAGTATTCCCATTAGAGGAAGCAAATGAAGCACTCAAGAGATTAAAAGATTCCAAAATAGAAGCAAGGGCAGTTTTAATTCCGTAATTTGCTGACAAGGTATTGAAGAAATGGATTTTCGATATGAACTGTAACAGATGTCATCACACGGATGAAGTTCACGCACCAAATCAAAATAGTGATTCCATAATCAAGGCAGGGAAATGTCAAATTCCAACATGCACGTGTAGGCAATACATCGACCCCATTCGAAAGATTGACGAGGAGCTTTTGTAACGATTCATATGTCAAAATTATTTTGATAAAATATGGATAAACACAAGCCGTCTGACGAGATGCTGAAGGATCTAGACAATTTACTTTCAAAACTTAATGCCATGGAAATTGTTGCAACAGATGAACAACAAAAGAACTTAATCAAGATTCAAAGAGCCTTGGTAGAGGGTC
The DNA here is from genome assembly GCA_029263475.1 of Candidatus Nitrosopumilus sp. Lineage (GTDB taxonomy): Archaea > Thermoproteota > Nitrososphaeria > Nitrososphaerales > Nitrosopumilaceae > Nitrosopumilus. Next base: position 35,058 of record JAJCXK010000071.1, on the reverse strand, counting down.
AAATGCATTCAATAAATGAATTTCAGCACTTGAAAAAAGCAATAGATTTACTAACGTTACAGCTATTTGATGTTCAAAATAAAGTCAAGAGTTAACCTTTGTATCGCTCAATCCGCAACCAGTGCATCTAAAAAGCGTGGATTTTTTAAGAATTTTCTCAGGAACCATTTCAGAACCACAGCAAAGGCAAGAGATCTTTTCAGGTTCATGATTCATTTTTTCAGATTTTCTCACAACATAGTCAGGTTTTGTTTCTGCAACATCAGCAGAATTACACACGGGTTTGTAGAGAGATACAATTCTGTTCACAACATTTTGTCTCTCACCATCACCAGATTCAAACAAAGGCAGGATTGCCAAAAATAATGATTTTTCATACCCCATATTCTTAGTCCAACAGCTATGACTCGGATGTTGAGTGAAAAATGATTCATCATCAGTCTTTTCACATTTTCCGACATAGAGAATATTGAATTTGTCTTTATCAAAGGAGAGAATCAAATAGACCAATTTTTCCATAGGAGGACCCCATTCTTCAAGTGGAATTGGGCCTAGAAACTCATATTGAAGGATTTGGATGCTCAATGAAGGTATTTTCAGGTACTTTCTTTTCAATTTTTCCCAAAAAATTTTCTAGTGTCACGTATTTGATCGCAAAATATCCACTTGAAAAGATTAAATTCAAGGGTAATCGATTTCTGGTAAATGAAAGACCCTCGCAATCACGCACAGGTAGGATATTCTATGATTCTGGTTTCAGCAAGTCTTGCAGCAGTGGCACTTATCGCATTGGCAATAGGGGGAGATGTGTTGTTTGCAGATAACATATCAAGAGACAATACAATACAATTTAACGAATGCAAGGCGGACAATTTTAAGGCTGACGAATGTGTGAAATACAGAGAAAGAATCAACAATGAGGCGTCAGGCATATTTGTAGATCCTTCAGAATGGGAATAGGCTAGAATCCATTTTTAAAATCTTCAAACATGTTTTTGTTTTTAGTAAGTTGGTTCATTGCGTAAAATGCCCCACCCACAATGCCTGCCTGATAAAACGTATACAAGAAGACGCCCGAAGATGTAGGATCAGATTTTGTGAAGCTTAGAACGAGCATTGTAAAGAATACGAAGGTTCCGACAAAGGTCACCATCCTGTTTAGGAATCCAGCATCCATTCCAACAATCCTTTTGGTCGCAGCCGCCATGAGTCCGATGCTAGTAAGAATCAGGAAAGTTGCACCGCCATTCGCCGAAACAAAGCTATTCACCCAAGGTAAAAGGCCACCTTCCAAAATTTCAATACTAGGCATTACACTGCCTCCGTTTATTGCAAAGTTTACAGAACTGAACATGCCACCAATGACAAAAAAGAATAAGAATATTTTTACAATTGATCTTTTGATTGGACTGCGAATTTCCGAAGGATTTACAGCCCTCTGAGTAATCCTAATTCCGTATAGAAATCCCACAGCCATCGCAGGAATGAACATGATGTTAATCAGAATTGGAGATTCTTTGTTGATGGATTCTATCTGAGGATGAAAAATTAAAAATAAAATGACGGCCAGAGTGGCAGAAGTGGCAAATAAGATCAGCCCCATGTGGCCATGGCTGCTAGATTCTTGCGTTTCATTCCAGCTAACCATGCCTGATTTTAAAAAAAAATAATTAAAAACTGAATCAAAAAATCATTTGGTCAAACTATCAATTCTCTTTACCCTTTTTTAATGGAATGTAAAAAGAAAAACATGAAAATAGGGAAAAGCCTAGTCATAATAGGCTCCATTTCAAGTATTTTTGGCATCATATTTCACCTTCAGGGCAGATCAATGTTAGGCCCAGAGTCATCATTCATGCATTCCAATCCAGACTGGATTACGTATGGGATACAAATTTTGATGGTAGGAATAATCACTTTATGTGCAGGATTTGTATTTCTCAGAAGGAAATAGCAGGTTTCGCGAATAAAGGGAGTCAGAATAAAGACGATCATCATACATCATGTTTTCCAAATTATTCAGGTTTTCTTTAAAATACATTAATTCAAGAATACGTAAAGTTTGTAAAAAAGAACCTCAAAAACAAGCTAGCATGGGATTTGCAGGCTTCATTATTTCTCTTAACAAAATCGTGGCAAAAGATCCTCTAGATAGAGAAAATTCAACCACATCATCACAGTGGGATTCATAATCAGAACATCTTATTGCAGCATGTCTAAAACCACCCTCACTGCTTACTTCCTGCATTTCCTTAATGAAAAAATCCTTTGGAGAAATCTCCTCACGCTCCAATATTTTTGAGATTTGAAAGTCAAATCTTGTTTTTTTATAATAAGAGTAACCTACAAAGGGCAATGCCAATCTCTGATCCGATCCTTTACCATATTTTCCAATGATACTGTGTGAGTCAAAACAGACATCACCAGATTGTGCCTCAAACAGATCCTCACCATCCAAAAATGCAGTACTTAGAGATTGATTGAAGATAAACGATTGATATGCCTGAACATAAAATCGCCTCAGAGAAACGGGAATAATTCGAATTGCGCGAATCGGCTCGCCATGCTCAATCATTTCCTTTAGAACCATTCGCTCAATATCCATCTGCAAAGGAACTTTATCAAGATATTTTCCATAGTTTTCCACATCTGAAAGTTTTTCACGAATCTCTGTATTTTCTTTTGAATCGTATGAAGAAGTGAAGGATAGTATCAAATCAACTGCTTTTTTGAAATCCCTTTGTAAGATTGCCTTTCCAATAAGATGGGTAACAGGTCTTTTTGAACCAAATCTCTGATAGCCATAAAAATTCAGGATTTTGTTATGTTCTGTAAAATCAGATAAGCCGCTTTGACACCCGGTAATTTTTAATTTGAAATGATTTCCAATCATGTCTTTTTTTGATAGGGGTTTTTTTACAAATCCAAGATGCTCTAGTGAATATTTGTCGGTTGAAAAATTTTCAATCGCCCTTCCCTTATTTCCAGAGCAGACAAACTGTTCGGTTATAGCCGATGCGTCTTTTAGTCCAAGAGCCTTAAGACGAATACCCTTTTGCCTAAAGATGCCAGATAGCGCATGATTGGTATCAATTTTTTTCTTTTTCAGATTGTACACGGCATAACCGCTTTGATCATTTATGGAATTTTGAATTTTTTCAGAAATTAATTCTGTTACTTCAAAGTCTTTTGACTGGACTCTAATTTTCCCTCCAATCCCAGTAAACTGGGTACTGTAAACGGTTATTCCAATTTGAGAATCTAAGTCAGGTATCACCCTATTGTCACTGTAACATATTTGCTAATCGCTACTTCAGGTAATTGTACACCAAGTAAGACTTTGTATGTTCCAGGAATAGCATCTTCAGAAGCATGAATTGTAGTTGAAATTAACACGGTAGAATCAGAATTTAGTTTGAACGCAGAAGTGGATTTATCATCGGCACTAACACTTAGAAAATCCCTTGTCGAGGACATCACTAATGAAACAGCATCCACATTCTCTTCAGATTTAGAAACGATAACAAAATCAAAGTCTTGTGAGTTTCCAGGAGCAAGGATCATAGAATCCAAATCAAACTGGATTTCCAAGGGTAACGGAATAGACGTGTCAACAACTCCAATATTATTTTCAACCCATTCAGTGAACCAAATCTTTTCACCATCAACAGTAAAATCAAAAATTTGGGCAACACCACAATCATTCAATACAGTACCAGTGCCAGGATCACAGTCGCCCCAATTAGGATTCTTTGAAGGAACATGGTATTCTACAAGAGATTGAGATTTTGGATCCATTACGGAAATATTATTTGCAGTTTGCTCATTAAAAACAATTCTTCCATGATCATCAGATTCAACCCAGTATGGTCTAGAAATAGGAGATTTCACTATCCCAGTCTGGTTGCCATACGTGCTTAGCAACGGATCAGCAGTCACATATTGCACGAACTGTTCAGTCAATGGATCAAAACTAAAGAACGATGATGACGTGGTATCTGCCAACCAAATCATCCCATCATCTGTAACCTCTGCACCATTTGGAGTAAGTAGTTCTGGAGGAAGCTGATAAACCTCGATAAAGTCAAGCAATGGAAGGAATTTGTCATCAGAATTTGCAACAGAATCAAGATATCCATTTTGATTAAATTTTACCAAGACTCCGCCTTGCTGGAATAGCCAGTTAGTGTACCAGATATTGTCATTCGCATCCACTGCGAACCCAGCAGTTACGGACTCATCCACAGGGGACGGAATGCTGAGATAGTTAATGTCATCTCCAGATTGATTTGGATCCAAAAATGTCAACTTGTTTCCAGTGAAATCATTAATAATTATTTGAGAACCATCCACCAGTAGTCTTTGTGGCAAAGAATTTCCTTCAGAAGGATATGACAACCTATCATATCTTTCATCAATTGTAGAAAACTTCCATATAGAATCATATGATTCATCAGTGAACCAGACGTTTCCATCTGGAGCATAATCAATTCCCCACATCATTGAACGTGCACCCTGAGGCCACAACGGATTTTCATATTCGGTGAACATTTCTGTAACCGGATCAAACTTTGCCAATTTTCCGGTATTAGTTTGAGTGAACCAGACGTTTCCATCATAATCAGTTACAACAGATAATGGATTTGTGCATAATGTAGGAATTGAAAATTCTTTGACATAGATTGTTGACTTTGCATTACTTGAACCGCAAAATTGAGCTCGTTGCTCATCAGGAAAATTGTCAGACGGAGTTCCAGTCAATGTCAAATCAGGTGCATCTTGTTCAGGAGGAGTCATCATGTTTTGAAGTCCAAACCCAGAAGTTACCATGATTCCGCCAAAAAATAGAACAACCAAGAGTCCTTTCTTATTCATATAATAAAAAACAACGATAGCCTTGTTATATCTTATTCCAACAAAATGCAGTTCATAGTAATTTTAAATCGCCAGTTATTCTATCAATCAAATTTTCAGGAGCAGGTCCAATTGAAATACATGTTGTTGTACCAGGGGTAATTTGGGTATGGCCAGCGTCAGTTACTTCAGACCAAGGAAGATTCAAATCAATCACGTGTCTTTTTACTTCTTGTAAATCTTTGATTCCAGAGACTTTAACGACCACCTTTTCCTGTCCTCCCCACCATTCACGATACCACTCAGGATGCGATTTTCTTACATGTTCAGCTCCGAGAACACAAGCATGTCCCACTTGTGCGGCAATCTTTCCTTTCCCCATGCCAAGATCAGTTCTGACTACGATAACCTGTTTGATATCTCCCATACAATCATGAAAAATAGGTTTAATGAAAAACTTTTGAATTTAAAACATCAAACTGCCCATATTTACAAAATTTAGCACGTTAAATTTGAAATAATTAATGATCAGACACCAAATCCAAGACAGATTCAAAGATACTTTGTTCACGGCTTACATTACATAAAATATAGTTAATTTCAAACCTGAAAAACTGTTGACCATGATCGAATCAAATTTCAACAACATCATTCAAATTTCTTCTAATTATCACTAGAATTCCATGAAAGGATTATGTTCAAAATGTCACTCTTCAGGAGTATCACTAGTGTTTGACGATGAAATCTTTGAGGCCATTTGTAACAAGTGCAGGAAACAACGTCTCCAAAAACAGGAAAATTAAAAAAATACAACGACCCGAATGACTGACTCCAGCACACCCATATGAACACAGTACTTGGATTCAAAATCTTAATCTTGAAATAACAATCAAACACAGGAATATAATTTTACAAAAATACTATTTCATTTTACAACAGACACCATACCATTCATTTGTTCATCCAATCATTAGCATCAAGTAAATAGTATTTTTGAAAATTCAAGATCAGTATTAGAACCATCATCAAAAATATAATTATTTTTGATTCTAATATCTTAACATATTTTTGAATATTTTGAACACCGACTCAATAAATGAAATTTAGAATATCAAATTTTGCAATAATAGTGTGATTATCATCCATTTCTTTTGAATTAAATAATTGATTTGGAAACCATATCTGTGGGTTTTGATGTAGTGATTGCAGGTGGAAGTATTTCAGGATTGCTATGTGCCAGGGAGATTTCCTCAAAGGGGTTCACAGTACTTGTGATTGAAGAAGATTACGAGATCGGAACACCAGAGCATTGTGGAGGTCTTGTCAGCATTTCAGGATTAAACGAGATAGGTATTATCCCATTTAGAAAAACTTTTGAACATAAAATAGAACATGCAAAGATCACATCTCCAAGTGGAAATAGTTTTACAATTAATTCAAAAAAGCAAAAAGTTATTGAAATCAGCAGAAGAGAGCTAGATAAGCAAATAGCATTTCAGGCTCAAAATAACGGGACAATTATTAAAGTAAGAACAAGTTTTCAAGAAAAAACAAAAACTGGCATTAGAACAAATGAGGAACACATAGATTGCAGCATTTTTGTCGATGCCAGGGGAGTATCTTCACTCATTCACAGAGATAGGACAGGAATTTTATCATCAGCACAGTATGAAATTTACGCAAAGTGGATCAGGAACGGAAAGGTAGAAGTGATTTTTGATCAAGAAAAGTATCCGGGATTTTTTGCATGGATAATACCTTCAAGTGAGGGTAAAGGGAAAGTAGGTATTGCAGGAAGAGGCATCAATGTTTCAGAAGTAATGGATAGTTTTCTCAAAGATAGGGGTGAATTTTCAACCATAAGGAAAATTTTTGCACCCATATGGATTAAAGGCCCCATTAAAAAATTTGTAGAAAATGAAACAGTGTTCATAGGAGATGCCGCAGGACAAGCAAAACCAACAACTGCAGGAGGAATTTTCACTAGTGGCATGGGAGGCATTTTTGCAGGACAAGCAATTTCCAAATTTTTAAAAACAGGTAACCAGAGCGATCTTAATCAATATCAAAAAAGATGGACTTCAAGATTTGGCAAAGAGTTTGAAAAACAGTCATTGGCACGAAAAATTTTGGAAAGAATTGACAACAATACAATAAACCAATTATTTGATTCCATCACTCCGGAAATAATTAAAGAAATTTCTGAAAAAGATGATTTTGACTTTCACACCGGATCAATTATTCGATTACTAGGATTGAAAGGTTCCATGAAAACAGTTCAGATTCTAATGAGTAGCGAAGTTAAAAAACTACGTTAAATCAAGTTTAATTTTTAGGGAAGGTATAAATGATGTTTGCAGAAAATTTGAACATGTCGTCATCTACTATTTCATTACCAACATGTAGTTGCTGTCACAGACATATTATGCCTAATGATAAATGCGTGAAATTTAACTGCCCGGGTTGTGGCGTGGATTTAATTTGGAGATGTCAAAGTTGCAGGGAAGCGGCAAGAGACTATACTTGTTCTTCATGTAATTTTCAGGGACCTTAAAAATATGGCTCAATTATTGCTAATCACTAAAATTCTCCCTAAGGGAATGGAAGTAGATCTTGATAAATTGGCTGAATCTATAAAATCATCATTAAAAGATGGGATTTCAATGAAAAGACATGCAAAAGAACCATTGGCATTCGGATTAGAATGCATAAAGGCAGAGTTTATTGTCGAAGATAAAGAAGGTCAAATGGATGCATTGGAAGCAGCCATAAGAGCAGTAGATGGCGTAAGTGAATTTGAAGTACTCAATATGAGTAGAATGTCAGTAGACATGAAATAGGTGGTTTTTTCGGCACGCAAAGACGAGCCTTTGCAGATGCGAATTGGTGAAGCAAAACAACGAGATATAGGTAAAAAACGTGCAAGGATAGGCCCAGAAGCTATGGATTTTCTCAAGGTTTCACCAGGAGACATAATTGAGATTATGGGTTCAAGATCTAGCTGTGCAGTAGTGTGGCCAATAGATGAGGACGAAAAAGAAAGAAATATCGTAAGGGTTGACGGACAAACAAGAAAGAATGTTGGCGCGTCATTAAACGATTTTGTCAAGATTAGAAGAGCCATATCAAAGATTGCAGAAACAGTATCACTAATACCAGTTAACGGTTCGATTTCAATAGACAAGGAATTTACAGATTTTATTCAAGACAGATTAAAAGGAATGCCAATTGCACATGGCGATGAGATATCAGTGATGATTTTAGGAAATTCCATAGATTTCAAAATTACAAAAACAGCTCCCAAAGGAGTAGTCAAGATGGATAGGACTACAGTACTTAGTATTTCAAAAGAAACAACCGTAGATAGAAAAGTCAGGGTGACGTACGAAGAAGTAGGAGGATTAGGACAGGAAGTAAAGGCAATGCGTGAAATCGTAGAATTACCACTAAAACATCCGGAATTGTTTGCAAGACTAGGAGTTGAGCCACATAGTGGAATTTTACTTTACGGTCCGCCAGGATGTGGAAAGACCCTACTTGCAAAAGTAATAGCAAGTGAATCAGAGGCCAACATGTATCCGATAAACGGTCCTGAAATCATGAACAAGTATTATGGAGAAACAGAAGCCAAGCTCAGAGACATATTCAAAGATGCAAAAGATAATGCTCCAAGCATAATATTCATAGATGAAATCGATGCAATAGCTCCAAAAAGAGAAGAAGTCTATGGAGACGTAGAAAAAAGAGTGGTTGCCCAATTGTTAGCGTTGATGGATGGTTTGGATGACAGAGGAAATGTAGTCGTACTAGGTGCAACAAATAGACCAGACAGTGTTGATCCAGCACTTAGAAGGCCAGGAAGATTTGACAGAGAATTTGAGGTATCAGTACCAAACGAAGAGGGAAGATTGGAAATTCTTGAAATTCATACCAGAGGAATGCCACTCAGTGACAACATAGATCTTAAGGATCTTTCATTGGATTTGCACGGATATACAGGTGCGGATCTTAAATCACTGTGCAGGGAAGCGGCACTAAAATCAATCAGAAGATATCTACCAGAAATAGATCTTGAAACTGAGAAAATCCCAACAGAAGTATTACAATCCATGCAGATTAAGCTAATTGACTTTTATGATGCAATGCAAGACGTGGTTCCCACGGCAATGAGAGAATTTTATGTTGAAAGACCAAAAGTATGGTGGCGTGACGTTGGTGGACTGGAGAACGTAAAAAAATCATTATCAGACAACCTTACCACAGCGATGAAGGAGCCAAGTAAATTTACAAAGATGGGAATAAGACCGCCAAAAGGAGCTTTGCTTTACGGTCCACCAGGATGTGGAAAGACCCTACTTGCACGTGCACTAGCTACCGAAACAGGTGCAAACATGATTTTGGTTAGAGGTCCAGAAGTATTTTCAAAGTGGTTAGGAGAATCTGAAAAAGCCATCAGGGAAATTTTTAGAAAAGCAAAGGCAGCTTCACCATGCGTGGTGATTTTCGATGAACTGGACTCGCTTATACGTTCCAAATCTGGAGAAAATGCAGGAGGTGAGACACTGCTGAGTCAGCTTCTGACTGAGATCGAAGAGGGTTCATCATCAAGGGTAGTGGTGATTGGAATAACAAACAGGCCAGATATTTTAGATAATGCCCTATTAAGAACAGGCAGATTAGATTTAACACTTTATGTAGCACCCCCAGATGAAAAAGGAAGATTGGAGATAATCAAAATTTTGACAGAAAAAATGCCATTGGCAAAGGATGTAAAATTGCAAGAGATTGCAATTACCACTCAGAATTATTCAGGTGCAGACCTTGCCGCACTTTGCAGAGAATCTGCGGTTGAAGCAATGAGGAGAAAGTCAACAGAAATTTCAAATCAGGACTTTTCAAATAGTTTGAATCAAATTAACCCATCCATCACTAAAGAAGTGGATCATTGGTATAATGCAGTAAAGGAAAGTATATCTAACGTTGTACCAAAGACAGAGAATAAATCATTCTACGGATAAAAATGGCAATACCAATTCGAAATACAGTATATGATAAAATCAAAGAAGTGGATCGTCTAACAGATGTTGAGCTTTCTAAAAGCTTGGTTAAAGACGGACACGTAATTGCAAATGACAGATTTAACAAAATACTTTTGGACTTGGAGATTTTAGGACTCATCACCGTATCATGGATAACAAAAGATGAACGAAGGATAGAGGTAGTGGTGGTTGAAAAAACAGTCGATAAAATAGAACAACAAAACAAGGAAGCTATGGAAAAAGACTACGAGGCAAGCTTTCCCGGCGTAGACAAATAATTATTAAAACGACGGCAAATTATAGTGAAATGCTGCATCCAACGCAACTGCTACAAAAATTATTGTCAGATATGGTGCAGTAACCTTGTACGCTTTCCAAGCAAACTCTGAGGTCGGATTCTTTGTCAGTTTGTAGTGATAGACAAGCATCAGCACTCCAGAAACAATTGCAATAGCAGTGTAAACGATTCCCATGCCATCAGGAATAAACGAAAGCAGTAAGGAATAAGGAATCAAAATCAGCGTATTACCCAAGATAAACTTTGATGTTTTTTGCATTCCAATTACCACAGGAAGCATTGGAACTTCGGCTTGAGCATATTCATCTTTGATTTTCATCGCAAGGCACCAAAAGTGAGAAGGAGTCCACACAAACACCAGGAATCCAACCAAGAACCCCAACAGATCCATACTTCCCGTAGCTGCAGTCCATCCTGCCCATGCTGCAGCACTACCGGCGATTCCGCCAATTACAATGTTTGAAGAATTTCTACGTTTTAGCCATACAGTGTAAATTATCACATATGAGAAAATTCCTACCGCGATAAAGAATGCAGAAACAGCATTTAATGCAAAATAACCGTATATTACGGAGATGCAGCTTACAGCCAACCCGTAAACCAAGACATTTGATGCCTTCATCCGTCCAGATGGAATGGGCCTCTTACTTGTTCTAGTCATTTTCGGATCTATGTCTTTGTCATAATAGTGATTCAGAGCACTAGAGCCAGCAGAAGCTAGTCCACCAGCCACGATTATGTGTAAATAATACCAATATTCAAGCTCAGGCGTACCAGGAACCAGCTTACTAGCTGCATACATGGACGTAACTGCAGTAATTACTAAAAGAACCACAATTCTAGGTTTTGATATCTCCAGTATTTCATTAAATCCCAATTCACTCTACACTATTCCAAAGCCATTTAATTTCTTCGTCGAGGTGATCTGCCATATTTCGCAAGGATTAAGTATCTTAATCCTATCAGCTATTTTGAATGAGTAATTGGGACCTCATGATGCCTGGAATGGGACTCACAGCCATAGGCTTGGCTGGACTTACACTGTCGTATGCAGGAATCGCACATACATTCATTGACGGCATGCATGCCTTGACTGGGCTTACAATGTTTGTCGGATTGATTTTTCTAGCCGCAGGCATCTTAGATGGAGGCGTCTCAACTAGCAACAGGGCCAAAGCAACGGCTTTAGTAATTTTGTCGATATCGTTAGGATTTGGAATGTATGCCATGGGTACCATGAATACATCAAACTTTACAGTGACATTAGCAGGAATTTTAATGGCTATTGCATTCCCCGCAATTGTCTTTGCATATTTATCAATGAAACATCCAAGCGTTGCAAAACCAGTTGGAGGAATTTCAGCAATCGCATCGGCGATGGGAATAATCATGTGGGTATCATTTGGGATTTTCTCAGCTCCAGACACATACATGATCCCTCAAGAAATAGGAGTCGAAGAGCCAGAAACAGACATCACACCGTCTGGACCGATATTTGCAATTGAGATTCTTGTAGACTCAGCGCAGGAAGGAAATCCAGACTATGCACCAGATATCGCAATAGTTTCACAGGGGCATACCATTGAATGGACGAATGCGGACACAGTGGCGCATACAGTAACGAGTGCAACAGACTTTGGAGAAACGTTTGATTCCAGTTTGATGGGCGCAGGTGAAGTGTACAGACTAGATACGACAGACATGGAAATTGGTGAATACGAATACTTGTGCATCGTACATCCATGGATGGTCGCATCAATAGTTATTGAGCAGGCAAAGGAACCAATCAAGGTGATGATTCCAGACGGCGCTGCAATTCCCGACGAAGGACAGTTGTTTTATGATCCAGAAATAATTGATGTGTCAGTTGGAACCACAGTGGTATGGGAAAATGTAGACAGTACAATGCATACTGCAACTTCAGGCAACCCAGATGTAGGATATGACGAAGTGTTTGATTCAGACATAATGTCTGCAGGAGACTTGTATGAGTTCACGTTTTCAGAAGCAGGAAGCTACGAATACTATTGTATTTTGCACCCATGGATGATAGGAACTGTCAACGTAGAATAGACTTGCAGGAAATCATCATATCACAATCTGACAAAAAAATCCTATCAGAATATTCAGAAAACCAAAAGCCCAACGAATCATGTGCCATACTATTTGGAAAAGTAAACAAAATTTCAGACATTTTTCTGACTGAAAATATTGAAAAATCTCCCATGAGCTTTACAATTTCAAATGAGCAGCTGATTGAAGCATACAGGACAGCAGAGGAAAGAGGGATGGAGATTGTAGGTATTTTCCATTCACATCCCAATTCAGATGCATTTCCATCAAACACGGATGAAAAATTCATGCAGAGTAATCCAGTAGCATGGATAATCTATTCAGGAATCAATAAAAACTTCAAGGCATTCATCCTAGAATCAGATATCACTGAAATACAAATAATAGAAAAATAATTCAAGACTTCAATCTGAAAGTTGCACGCTCACTGTTTACACTGTCCAAAACAGATTTGTCAGGAGAGATAATTTTCCCAATTATGTTGACAGGTGATGCAGGAGTGATTTCCCCAGGTTTTCCCATCGGCGTCGGACCATAAAATAGGCATATCGCCTTGCCAGTTGGCCAATATCAACGTCATTTAGACATACAGTAGACTTGGCATTTTCTTCAGATTGGGAGACAGGTGATTTTGAAGTGTAGATTTCATCGCCCCACACATTAAGATTCACCGTAAAGGGTAATTTTTCAATAAAATCATGCACTGTGTTTGGAGAATTTGCATCATCTAACTCTAAAAGTATGTCTGAAGATGGAGTTATCTTGACTTCAACAAAATACTTCATAGATATTTGTCACTCCAGGATTAGAAAACAGTTGCGAAACAAGAGATCCTAAGACTTTGCAAGATCAACATCACGTGTCTCGGGATTAATTTTGGCACCCACAATCATTATCAAGGCACCAACAATCACAGTTGTAGCAAGCAAAAACGGTATAAGATCTCCTTTACCAGATAGTAGACTAACTGCAATTAATGGAGCCCATGAACCAAAAAGCAAGCCTCCGTTATAGGCAAATCCGCTCGCACTGTTTCTAATACCAGTTGAAAATCGCTCAGATAAAAATGCAGGCATAGGACCAAACCCAGAAGTGGCAATCATGATCAGAATGATTGTGAAGATGATTCTTTCAAAAAAAGTTGAAGCATTAAACAAGCCATACAAAACAGGTATTGCAAGAACTAGAGAGGCAGATGAAAAAACAGCAATCGCCCTCATCCGTCCTATAATCTGACTCAGATATCCTGCAAAGATGGTTCCGGTAAGAGAGGTAACGGTTGCAACTATCATCAGAGATGCAATTTCAGATTTTTCCAAAACCATATAGTTTTGCAAGAATGTTGGAAAGAATCCCATTGAGGCATAGTATGAAAACATAAGTCCAGTCATCAAGATCAATGCAAAAAAGAATCGCTTTCGTTCAGGTTTTGAAAAAAGCAGTTGACGCATAGGTGATTTTTTTTTCGGTTTGTTTCTGCTTTGTCAACCATGCTTCCGACTTTGACATTTTAAATCGAATAAACAGCGCAACAAGTCCAGGAATGATTCCAGTGAAAAACATCACCCTCCACCCTATCTCTGCAAACTGTTCTGCCGGAAACATTGACAGTGTGAATTGAAATACAACTGCGGCAATTACAAAACCGAAATTGAATCTGCTTTGAAGAAATCCCGAAAGCAACCCCCTATGTTTTTTCGGTACCGTCTCCATTGTTATTACGGCACCGCTGCCCCATTCTCCCCCTGCAAAAAACCCCTGCAAGAATCTCAACAGTATTAGAAATATCGGTGCCATCAGTCCCACCATTTCCCATGTAGGCAACAGTCCAGTTGCAAACGTTGCAATTGAGAATCCCATGATGGTGATGATCATTGATTTTTTACGTCCAAACTTGTCCCCAAAATTTCCAAAGAACGCACCTCCAAACGGACGCATGATCAGAGTAACAACATACGCTGCAAAAGTAGCAAGTATAGCAAACGTTGGATCTGCCAGTGGGAAAAACAGCTCACTGATCAGCGGGATCACAAGTAACATCAAGACCAGATCATATCCATCAAGGGACCAACCCAACCAAGATCCCAGTACAACGGTTTTCTGCTGTTTTGTGAGTCCCAACATTGTCATCTCAGAATTTGAATCACAAGATTAATTGTGTATGGGTAAATACGAATTTGCGTTTTAGATTAAATATCCCTTTTTTTGATTAGAATCATGGAAATTCACGTATACGACACTTATGTCAAAGCAGCAGATGGACATACCATGCACTTTGATGTAATCACTGGTGAAAAAGATCACGACAAGGCCCTTACATACGGTAAAGAATGGCTCAAATCTGTCGGCGAAGGAGAAGCAGAAATGACAACAAATGAATGTACTTTCTGTCACTCACAAGGAGCACCAGAGCCTGTAGAGCAGGCAATTAAGGACAACGGCTACTTTATCCAAAAGATGGAAGGCTGTCCTTAAACATTTTTTCCTTTTTATTTAAGAAAAATTCTTTAGACTGCCAATCACTTACAAAACATGTCTGAACACAAATATTCCAAGTGGACAGTAGAGGGAGACAAGGAAACACAGTGGATTTGTGGATGTTTTCATACGGCTGACAACTATTTCAAATTCTGCGACAAGCACAACATGACTTTAAAAAAAGCGATACAAGATCAAATTGATGAATTAGACATGACGTTAATTGTAGATGACGTACAGCAGTAACTCGAATCAAAAACAGCATACAGCGGATCAAATAATTTTCAGATGGAATATTCAACACGCCTATTGGATTACTACAGAATATTCAATTAATTATTTGGAACTAGATCAAACGCCAAGGGTTTTACTCCTTTTTCGGTAGGGTAAAAATGATTTTCCTTTTAGGCCCTGTCTGACCAGTTTGTTGAATCTTTTTCCATGTGCAAGATATGGAAACCTCATGTGGATTAGCTCATGAACGATTGTATTCTCCAGTATTTTTTCGTCAGGAATTTTTCGCACATTGATAAAAACCAGATTGTGTTGGAGGTATGATACACCATAGTATTTGTAAGCAGAGGTTCTCCTACCCTCAGTCATTTTACGAGGCATGTCAAGAACTTCCTTTGTAGTAAGTAACATTTTAGGTTCAGGAATTGAAAATCTATTGGAATATACACCTACTTTTTCTAAAATTCGTAATGTGAGTTCAGAGTCTAACTTCATTGTCAATCTTTGAAGAATATGCGTTTATTTTGAAATGTCATTATTTTGCATACGCGCAACCAAACGTTATTGACACCAATAGAAAAATTATGTATCAAGCAGTAACTTTTGATTTATGAATTAATAGGGTCAGAAGTTTTAGTAGGGTAATCATCAATCATACAGCCACCGTCTCATCACACCCCAATTATTCCATTGAATCAAGAAGAGTTTGTGTTTTATTTCTAATTTGTGGAGTAATCTCGACTATGACCAGTCCCTCATTTGGTTGTCCGTACAAGACAACTGAATTTTCCGGGGCATGAACGCAAACGGGCAGAACAAGAAGATCTTCCTCCCCGTTAACGCTGATTCTAACAGGGGGTTTCATGTCAAGTGCTTTTTTTATAATGTCAATGCATTGTTGAGTAATTTCAGCTGCTGGATTATCCACAGTCAATTCTACAGCATTAGCAATTTTTGGCGGCTCTCTTTTTTTTCTTTTTTCCTGACCGTCAATAATTTGCAGTGACGGAATCAGGTCAAAATTAATCATTTTCTCAGTGGTTCTGTCGCCGACAGTGATTACATACGAATCATCTGAAAGAAATTTTTGGATATTTTGTTTGTCGGCCTGACTTTCAGGTAAAAGAACCCCCAAAGGAATTTTCAATTGTTCTCTTAAGGAGTCAGGTAAGTTCACGGAAATCTAGACTATGTCGTAGTAGTTGTCTCTGATGAGGATTGTTCTTCACCATCACCAGTAGCGTTTTCAGATGCCACCTCTTCTTGCAATTTTGCAGCAATAATGCTGCACTGGGCTGCGATATTTTTTGCACTCTTTCTGAAGGCTACGGCACTTGGAGATTCAGGATTCGTAATCATAATGGGTTTGCCAAGATCAGAACCAGACATAATTCCAGCATTCAACGGAATCTCACCCAAGAATGGCATGTCAAACTGTTCACTGATTTTCTTTGCACCTCCCTCGCCAAAGATGTAATGTTTATCATCACAGTTTGGACAGATAAAGTGACTCATATTTTCAACTACACCGATGATTGGCACGTTCAACTTTTCAAACATGGAAACTGCCTTTACCGCAACATGGCTTGCAACATCCTGTGGCGTAGTAACAACTAGAATTCCGGTAATTGGAATTGTCTGTGCAAGGGTCAATGGAATATCACCAGTTCCGGGAGGAAGATCTACAATGAGGTAATCCAATTCAGACCAGTTAGTATCAACGAGAAATTGCTTTAGGATTCCAGAGATAATTGGACCACGGTAAATTGCTGCCTGATTTGATTGATCTGCAAAGAAACCAAAAGACACAACCTTTAGCCCGTGAGAATCCGCAGGTTGAAGTTTGTTATCTTCAACTTCCATTGAACCATCTTTCATTCCAAGCATCAATGGAATGCTAGGACCGTAAATATCAGCATCCAATAATCCAACTTTGGCCCCCTCTTGTGCCAATGCCAATCCCAAATTTAGAGAAACAGTGGATTTTCCAACGCCACCTTTTCCACTTGCAACTCCAATAATATTTTTAACAGTTTTCATTCCAGTATCATCATCAAGTGAACGTCCTTCCATCACCTTTGCCGTTACATTCATGTCAAAATTTTTCAAATCTGGCAATTCTCCAACGGCTTTTCGTACATCATCTTCAATTTCCACATTGAAGGGACATGCAGGAGTTGTTAATTCCAAAGTAAATTTCAAATTGCCATCAGCTAGCTCCAAGTCCTTTATCATGCCCATAGATACGATATCTTTTTTCAAATCAGGATCAATGACAGTACTGAGTTTTTCAAGAACTTGATCTATTCCAACCATTGCGTCAAAAAGCAGATTTACATTATTTAAACATAAGCGGAGTGGCAATACAGTACTAGTCTGGACTTTTCAACACATATTGACGTGAAACGATTCAATTTTCAACGAATTATTCCAAATCCTTTTGAGATATTCCCATAGAATTCCAATGGCATTTTCTGCATAATTTTCCTAGCTTTTGTTCGGGTTTTACCTCTCTCTCACTTAAAATTGGATTAAATCCGATTCTCTCCTTACCGCTTGTTGTGTTAGGACTGTAAGCAGTAAGCAGTAATGTCAATCCGCAATCAGGACATTTTTCCGCCATCTTATTTATCAAGTCATTATAATTCTATTAAATACTGTTAGTTCAGAGCAGTTTCTTTTATTTTACAAATTTAAAATAATATCAAACACATCTTCTAATTTTACAGATAATTTGTCACAACAGGTAATCGTTGGAAGGTGATTCTTTGAATATTCCCATCTCATAATCATTTCAAAAAGATAAAACTTGAAATAAACAAAGTTCAACTCGATCATTCAACTCCATCATGAATAGATCGATTATTTCATATCGCTCAAACATCAATCAGACATTAAAAAAATGTTATTTGTTTAAAAAATTAATGATATCTTTGAAAATTTAGGCATAAATCACCTAAACATTCATAAATTGAAATTCAAGAAAAATAGTACATTTGTTTTCTATATCCACCCTAGTTGATGTTGTTAGGATTCCCCCAAGACTGTTTGGAACCACGCTCAAAAAGGCAGCAGTAAACATTCTCAAAGAAAAATACGAGAGCATGATTAATGCAGATTTAGGCTACATCATAATGATTTTAGATGCAAAAGTAGACGAAATGGGAAAAATGATCGCCGGAGACGGTGGAACTTTTCATAAAGTTGAATTTGAAGCATTGACATTTTATCCAAAATTACAAGAAATTGTCCAAGGTGAAATTGTAGACATCACTGACTTTGGAGCATTTGTCAGAATCGGTCCAACAGATGCGTTACTTCACTTGTCACAAGTGATGGATGATTATCTAAAGAGTGATGTCAAGTCGGGAATGATTTTAGCTAATCAAAGTGGAAGAACTCTCAAAGTGGGCTCAGTACTCCGTGCAAGAATCACCGCAGTTTCACTTGGTAAGGCAGCTGCTATGGGTAAAATCGGAATTACATGTAGACAACCATTCCTGGGTGCAGATGAATGGATTGCAGAAGAAATTAAAAAAGCCAACGGCGGTTCAGATGAACCAACTAAAGCAGAGGCAAGTTAAGATGGCTAGAGAAATGGCATGTCGTAAATGTAAATTTGTAACTACTCTCAAAGTGTGTCCGAGTTGTAAATCATCAGACTTGACGCCAGATTGGAACGGAGTTGTACTAGTTGTTGATCCTACAAATTCAGAAATCTCAAAAACACTCAACATTACAAAAAAAGGCAAGTATGCAATCAAAGTAACATAGAAAGTTTCTAAATCTTTAAAATTACATTATCGTTAAATAATGACATTGAAATTTAATTCCAAGAAACAATTAGCTCAATTTCTTGACGAAGATATTGGAAAAGGAGACATCACAAGTGCGCTTTTAGACAAGAAAAGAATATCTGTTAGAATTATTTCCAGAGAAAACGCCATTGTGGCAGGGGCATCCTATGCGAAAGAGATTTTCAAATTAAAGAAATGCCACACCAGAATTTTAAAAAAAGACGGCTCCAGAATAAAACCAAATCAAAGCATTATGATCATCACAGGAGATGCAAAAAACATACTGACATGCGAAAGAACTGTTCTCAATCTCCTCACAAGAATGAGTGGGATCGCAACTCAGACAAATGAAATGGTTAAAAAAATTCCAAAGAAGACAAAACTTTACGCTACAAGAAAAACAGCTCCAGGACTAAGATATTTTGACAAAGAGGCGGTTGAGATTGGAGGAGGTAAAAAACACAGATTAAGACTAGATGAAATGGTGATGATAAAGGATAATCATATCGCAGTAGGGGAATCGCTGCAGACATTGATTAAAAAAACGAAGAAGAAACACATAAAATTCGAGGTCGAGGTTGAGAATATAGAAGATGCAGTGCTTGCAGCAAAAGAGAATGCAACGATAATCATGCTAGATAATTTTACCCCATCTCAAATTAAAAAGGCCATCAAGACACTCAAGGATCAAAAACTTCGAAGCAAAGTGAAGATCGAAGCATCAGGAGGAATCAACATAAAAAATATTTCAAAATACGGACAAACAGAGGTAGACATTATCTCAGTTGGAAGCATTACAAATTCGGTTCAAGGAATTGACATGAGCTTGGAGATTTAAAGTTCTAATTCTCGCAGTAGTTCATCCACGGATTTATTTTTTGGATCAATTTCCAAAATTTTCTCACAGCAGGAAATTGCTCGCTTGTGTTCACCTAATTTTTGATGAGAATAGGCTTTCAAAAGCAATACATCGACGTCATATTCTCCGATGCCAAGGGATTTTTCAAAGTATGAGACTGCCAACCTGTGCTTGTTTTTTAAATAATAAATGCTCCCCACCATGAACAATGCATCATGATGATTCGGCGCTGTCTTTAATAGATTCAGACCTGCATTCAAAGATTCATCGTATTTTTTTGCCTTAAGCAGTTTCTTAAATTCTTTAAATTTTTCAACATTGGTTTTGAGATTAGGATCTTTTGAAGTCCTGCCAAACAATCCGGTCAAAAATCACACACACTGTTTAACTAATTGCAAGCATTCTATCTATGGCCAAACGGGCCTTGTCAGCAATGACTTTTGGAACAGTGACAATATTTTTTTCATGCACCAATGCGTCATACACCTTCTCAAGCGTGATCATTTTCATATACTGACATTCAGCTTTTTCAGAAGCTGGAATGAAGGTTTTATCAGGATTGTCTTTCTTCATACGATATAGAATCCCGGTCTCAGTGGCAACAACAAAGTTCTTTGCGTTTGACTTTTTTACATGATTTAGCATCCCCTCAGTAGAAAGAATTGAGACTTTTTGATCATCAAAGCTGCCGTCTGCAACATCATACATCAAAGGAGTGGTGCAGCTGCATTCAGGATGAATCACGAACTCAGTGTCCTTCATAGAGTTTAATTTTTTAGTGACATCCTCAGGAGTGATTCCAGCATGAACATGACACTCACCAGCCCAAATGTGCATATTCTTTCTCCCAGTCATTTTTGCAACGTAAGAGCCAAGAAACATGTCAGGTAGAAATAAAATATCTCGATCATCAGGAATTGCTTTTACTACATTCACAGCATTTGACGAGGTACAGCAATAATCAAGTTCTGCTTTGATTTCCGCAGTGGTATTGACATACCCAACTGCAATAGCACCAGGATGCTGTTTTTTCCAATTGCGTAATTCATCAACGGTGATAGAGTCAGATAACGAGCAGCCAGCTTCCAAATCAGGAATTAAAACAGTTTTTTGAGGACTGATAATTGCGGCAGTCTCGGCCATAAAGTTTACACCACAAAACAAGATAGTCTTTTGCGAAACTGTAGCTGCCTGCCTAGAGAGACCCAAAGAATCCCCAGTAAAGTCAGCCACATCTTGCACGTCAGGAATTTGATAATTGTGTGCCAAAATTACCACATCCTTTTCTTTTTTCAGTCTCAAAATCTCATCTTTAAGATGAGATGATTGTTGCATCAGCATAAACAGTAGAAACTCAAATCAGATTGGATTTAAAGAATATGAAGTAGACCAAAATTTTCTAGAAAATCGCCAAATGTGGCAATTATTGCCATATTATGTGCCGATCTGAATATCATCCGAGCAGTATTTTTTCAGAGTTTCTATAGCAGATAAAATGGCCAACCTGCTCGTTTTTGAATTTTCAGGATCTGGAAAGTTCTCAATGGTGAAGGCCATCTTTCCAAATTTTCCAAAGGCCTCTATATGATGAGTATTTTTATCAGCATCAGGATCAGCGACAATTTTTACACCAGTTTTGTCACTGCCAATTCCAGACAAAGAGAGCAGTGCTGCAACGTTGATGTTTGCAGGGAATAAAGATACTGCTTCTTTTGCAGATCCTTCAAAAATCACCGTTGGTGAATTGATAGAATTCAAACTAATTTCGGAATGTTCAAAAAACTTTGCACCCATTAAGGAACGAGGATGTTTGGTTGTTGTGATAGATACAGATTCTAGCTCATCCTTAACCGATTTAATTCCGTCCAGACCGGCAATTGCACCAGAGGGAAGAAGTATTGTTTTTTTGAAGTCCTTGCAAGCATCAGACAATATCTCATAGATTGATTCATCAAGTAGCGCTCCAACACTCATGATCATAAAATCACGCTTATTTTGAAGAACACTCAATCCGACATCCCTTACAGCATCTTGAGATGCGGCCTCAACTATGATGTTTACCGGATGAGAAGATAGCAGATGAGGATTTTCAACAATCTCAGGTTTGTTTTTTAATTTTTCAACCAATATTGTAGATGCCTCTTTGGAATCATCATATACATGAGTAAGGGTTGCAGGGATTTTGCCAGAGTCGATTGCAATTGCAATTTGAGTACCAATCACACCACACCCTAACAGACCAATTCGTGTCAAACAGTATCATTAGAAAAGATTACTTAATTAATTCTAGCAATTACACAAAAATCACTATTGTTTTGATTTGGTTTTAGACGGTCTTTTAGCAAATCTGTTTAGTACTTGTTCTATACTTGCCAGCAGAGTTTGAATTTTGGGATAGTCGATGTTGGATAATAAATCATCTTTGACTGCCAACAGATAACGTCTCTGTTGCCTCACCAGACGTAATTTTTTCGATTTTGACGTGTCATAGTTTTTTAGATCACTCAAGTTTGCAGAGATATCACACAATTTAATCATCTTTGAATCAAATGAAGAATCCCCAAGCTGTCTGACATATGCCTGCTCTCTCTTCTTTTTTGACAACGTCATGTCCGGAGTAAGATCCGACACGGATACTGCAACTTTGCTGCCAAATCTCTCGTACAAATCATCAAAGCTTAGATCAGTCTGTTCCATAGTATCATGAAGCCAACCTGAACAAAGGATTTCCTCATCTACCACACCCAAACTCTTTAGTCGATTTACTACGTCATCCAAATGTTTTGAACATGAAATTATTCCATCGTTTCTGACAAGTCCAGAAAGTTTTTCTTTTGCAAACAGTTCAGCATCTCTTACCAATTCCAAAATTTCTTCCATCTATTGAAAAAACACTCTCCAATATGATGCTAAAGAAAAATCAAGAATGATTCACCATCAATCTATTTAAGATAAAAAAACTAAAACAAAACAAATCTTGAGTTCAAATAAAATTTTGTTTAGCATCATGACAATAACGATACTTTCAATGATGAGTTTTGCCAATGCGGACATGGAATCACCCAAAAAACAGTTGAAAAACGGCATTTTGGTGGAAGAAATTCAGTGCAACACAGGGTTAGAATTGGTGATTAGAAATAACGGCACGCCTGCTTGTGTAAAACCAGAAACAGTTGAAAAGATGCATCAGAGAGGAATGCTGTTTAATTCAATAAAATTTACAGATTTGCAAAAGGAGATTAGGACCGTTCCAGCATCAGAAAAAGAGATTGAGACAGTTCCAGCATCAAGCATGTCAATAGTGAATTTTTACATCACAGATCATGATTTGAACGTGGCACATGGGGGAGTTGAGGTTATTCCGATTCAAGGATTGTTTGAATTTACAATTGACGGAATTGCAATTGACGGTCCTAAAAATATGATTGAGACGGGGCAGGACACGGGTAAATTTTACATCAAGCTGAAATTGCCAGATACAATTGACGGAAGGAAGCTGAATCAAAATGACATCGTATTGATAAAATATCTTGATAATTCCGATCATTCAGGAGATAAAAGAGTACTGGTAAAATCAATCCCACTTACGAAAACATTTGCCAACATAGAGTCATCTGGAGGCGGTTCCAGAATTGGACACGAGTTTGTTGTAAGAATTTATGAGCCGGATGCAAACAGAGACTCAAAAGACGAGGACAAAATATCTCTAAGTAAATTAGAATTCAGAGGAGAAGGAGGGATCAGGACCACACTTGCCAATCCAAGATTTGATGCAAATTCCGCATACCTAATTGAAACAGGCCCCAACACAAGTACATTTGAAGTAATGATTAAGATCCCACGAGAGATAGATGGAAAGCCAGTTCACATCGGAGACAAGTATGAGATCAGATACATTGACAGATCCACCCCATCAAATACGGATGAAAAAATTATTCTAAATGGCAGAATAGGATAAAGGATTTGGTAGATCATCTTTGTCAAAGTTTAACATAACCTAAAGATTTTATTCAAACCGGCAAAGTATTGTTGTGCTCAATACCGTATACAAAGATGCTATTCTTAACAGAGACAAGATGCTTGGAATTCTAAAAGGTCCAAAGTTTGAGCAGATTTTACAAAAAGCACGAGAGAATTGGATAGAATTCACGCCTACAAAAGAAGAAGTGATCACAGCTGGAATTGATAGCAGTTTCAACAACACAAAATTTCAAGGTATTGAGCTGTGGGCAACTACGGCAGTTTCAGTAAAATATGATGGCGAGGTATTGGTAGATCTACATCAATCAGGGCTTGGTGCAGCAGACGACATTTCAAGCATAGCTAGTAAAATGGAAATAGAGGCATGTGAGAAAACTGTAGACGACGTGGACATGGTGCTTATGGATGGCTCACTTCATTCTCAACTGATGACGAGACAAGCGAGATTGGGATCATTGATTGTTAAAACGATGATGAAGAAAGACAATGTGATCTTTGTCGCAAAGACATCAAACACTAGAAAACAGTTTGAAAAACTAGGATCTCTTGCAGGAGACATTTTCTACTATAACCACGTAACAAACAATCCAGGATTTAGTAAAATATTCGTAGAAAAAAAATACGGGACAGATAAAATAATCTCCTCAACATTTGTAAGATTGAGTGATTCAACCCCCATCATCAAGCTGGAGTTTCTGGGCGAACACCACGATGAAGATAAAATAAGATCGACGATGAACAAACTATTCAAAACCAGCGTGGGAGGATATCCATATTCACTCAAGCTTGCTCACAATAACTGTAAAATATCTGACAAAGAACTTTCAAAGATGATTAGCTTGTTAGGTTTAAGCAACGAAATAGGTTCACGTGAGGTACTGGGTTGAGTTTAGGTTACGTGATAGGCGAATCAAAACCCACATTCGTAACCGCAATGACTTCCAGAGCCCTGTCAGTAGGAGAATACATCAAGATAGATTCCGATGAGGGAGAAATTCTTGGACTGGTGGAAAGATCATCAATTTCGAGTGCGGCATTTACTGATGTGAAGAACTTTGACGAGGCATCAGAAAGTACCGAAATTGCAGAGATCAACAAAAGAGACAAGACGTTCACGGCACACATAGGGATTTTGGGATTTTTAGAGAATTTGCGAAGGGGGCAATCAATGATACCTGCGATTCCACCAATTCCAGGTACAAAAATTACCCCACCCACAAAGCAGGACCTAGAGGAAATATTCAGCCCCAAAAAAGAAGGATGGGTAAGCATCGGGAATTTACTACGTAACAAGTCAGTGGATGCCAAAGTGAATCTGGATAAAATTGTTTCAAGACATCTTGGAATCTTGGCAATGACAGGAATGGGGAAAAGTAACCTGGTATCACTAGTAACAAAACAGATTTCAAAGTTGAAAGGAACCGTCATAATATTTGATTATCACAATGATTACACAGGCCTGAATATTCCACGGGTCAACGTGATAGACGCAAAAATTAATCCAAGACTGTTAGATGCGGAACAACTCTCAGAAGTGTTGGAGATCAGAGACGGTGCAAACGTGCAGCAGCGTGTTTTAAGAATGGCATTTACAAAACATGTCAAAGAATCAAAGGAATTTTGGAGCAAGCTGGAAAACGAAGTGGATTTTATCGTAAATTCCGAAGACAAGAAGATCAAAGAGATCAGGACATCAGCATACAGAGTTCAAGACATCATAGAGGAAGCCCAAAGAAGATTCGAGGACATATTGGATCCTGACATGGGAGATCCAATCAGCTTCATCAAGGAAGGTCGTACGAATATCCTAAACATTTCAGAGCTATCAGAAAAGCAAGCAAACGTTGCCGTCGCATTTTACTTACAGCAGCTGCTCAAGGATCGAAAGGATGCAAGCATAGCACGACATGGAAGAACAAAGAAGGAGAGAAACTTCAGATTCAGTTCACCTCTTTTCATAATCATCGAGGAAGCGCACGTATTCATTCCAAAGGATCACGATACCAGTGCAAAGTATTGGGCAGCAAAGATAGCCAGAGAGGGAAGGAAGTTCGGGCTGGGGCTGGGCGTCGTATCTCAAAGACCCAGAAGTGTAGATCTAAACGTATTGAGTCAGATGGGATCATTTGCAATCATGAAGATCATCCAAGAAGACGACCAAAGACAAATAGCCTCAGCTACAGAGTCCACCAGTCGTGAACTAATTGCACAGCTCGCATCACTTAACGTCGGAGATGCAGTACTAGTAGGGCAATGGACAAATCTTCCATCATTAGTACACGTCGACGAAGTGAAGGAAAAGATAATGGGGGCAGATCAGAGCGCAGTAAACGCATGGGCAAAGGCAGAGAAGATGAAAGACATTGCAGTAGAATCAACGCAAGGACTGGTGCAAAAAGACTTGCTATTGGATTAACATGCTATTCTCACACATTTCAGATACTCATTTGGGACTAGTTCAGTATGGTTCAGAGGAACGTGAACAAGACGTGTTTGATGTGTTCAATCAGGCTATCGACACATCAATAAAAGATCATGTCAATTTTGTAATCTTTTCCGGAGATATTTTTCACATACCCAATCCCAACGGAACCGCGATTGTGCAGATGGGTAATGGACTAAAGAGACTAAAGCAAAATGACATTGACTCATTTTTTATTTTGGGAGAACACGACATCAGTAGGATCAGAACTACACCCATTCCATACGTGTATCACAACTTGGGATTTTCAAAGTATGTTGGTCAAGGCAATCCTGTAGACTACAAAGGTATACTCATAGCAGGTTTTGATAAGATAAGAAAAACAGAAATTTCTCAATATGAAGAAAAATTTGCAGCAATAGACAAAAAAGCCCAACAACATTCAGGTCATAAAATTTTATTGTTACATCAGGGAATTACAGAATTCAACAAGTTTGCAGGAGAGCTACAATCAACTGACCTACCAAAGAATTTCACATATTATGCAATGGGTCATCTTCACGACAAGGATATACAGCAGTTTAGTCACCTCAACGGTCCTGTCGCATATCCGGGTTCCATTGAATTGACAACAAGTGAGGGAATCAAAGAGGTGAAAAAGGGATTCTTAGAGGTAGATATTTCAGGAAAGGACGCGATACCAAACTGGATTGAGCTAGACGCAAGACCACAGGCATCATTTAAGACAGATTATTCAGATCTTACAAAGACAATAGATGAGATTTCTGAAAAAATATCAGATGATACAAAAAAACCGATCATTGAGATAAATATCCAGGGTGAAAAGATAGAAACGGATCACATTCAGGAACAGATTGCAAGGCTGAATTCGCAGGTTCTCAGATGTTTTTGGAGAATCAGTGCAAAGCAAGTCTCAGATTCATCGGTGTTTCTGGACAGACCAAATGCCATAGATGACGAAATGTACAGGTTATCAATAAATGCCCTAGGGTCAGAAGAATCAGCAAAGTTTGCAATCAAAGAGTTGCTTCCAGTCTTTGCAACGGGAGAAATAAAAGAGGCAACACAAGTAGTGTTTGAGAATTTTGAAAAGATGAAAAAGGAAAGAAATTCATGATCACTTCAATTGAACTTGGTGATTTTTTATCTCATTCAAATACACAGTTAGAATTTGAAAACGGAGTTACAGTTTTCGTAGGATCCAATGGTGCGGGAAAGTCAAGCATAATTGACGCAATCACATTTGCATTATTTGGCCAACATACAAGAAAATCAAACAAGGGACTGATTAAACGGGGTGCAGCCCAAGGATTTGCAAAGATCAGGTTTACGATAAACGACAAGCAGTTTGAGGCAGTAAGAAAGATTGACAGTAAAGGAACTCTTGCCGCAACGTTTGCGGAAATAAATGGAAATGAACGGACAGAAATTGCAGCAGGTGAAAGAAAGCAATTCGGAGAATCCATGACACATGAGATAGAAAAGGTCATAGGTCTTGATTTTGAAAAGCTGAAGATTGCATCAATTGTTCAGCAAGGGGAATTAAATGCCATAATTAACGCAAAGCCAAAGGAATTCAAAGAACTACTTAACGCAATAATAGGAATCGACAGACTGGATGTTGCATCAGAGTCTATGAAGACAGTCAACAAAGAATTTCGCGAAAAGATAAAACAAGATGTGGGGTATGACGATACGCATATCGAAATTTTGATGCGAGATATGCAAAAATATGAAAATGAAATTAACGAAGCAAAGCCCAAAAGAGAACAACTGAATAGAATCCAAGAGAAACTAAAAAATGAGGTAGGCCAAATCAGGAAAAAAATTGAAATTGATGCACCAAAAATTGACAAGATTAACCAGCTAGAATCAAGAAAAAAGGAACTTTCAGCATATGCAAAAGAAGCAATACGTGAAATTCAGCGTGAAATTAATGAAAATGAGCGTAAAATACGTGATTGTGATGGATGTTTTGAGCACTTAGGACTAAAAGCAGACTTGGAATCAAAAATTCAAAAAGTTGAGGATGCAATAGACAATACAGTAAGAAAAAATCAAGAGATGGCAAATCAAACAATATCGCTAAAAGAAAAACTATCACTTGCATCCAAGCTCCAAATTAAAGACAATAAATGTCCCGTATGCGATTCAGATGTAAAAAAGCTGAATCCGTTCTTTCAAGAGGAACACCTTCAGCAGGAAATAACAGAATTACAAAAGATGATCAAATCAAAAGAAGAAGAAAGCAGCATGTACAGACAAAAGAGAAAAGAATTTTTAGAGAAATTACAAAGCGCCAGAGATGCAGAAGCTACACTCAGAGCTCATTCCATCAACAGTAAAGAAGACCTAGTAAAAATTCAAAGCGATACAGAATCCAAGAAACAAAAAATCCCCTTAATCACAAAAAAGAACATGACTGAAATGTCGGAAATAGACCAGCATGCAAAAATGATTTTTGACATCATTGTAAAATTGGAAGCAGAAACAAACGGATTTGATGAGCAGCAATTCAACGACCTTAAAAGATCAGCCAATGAAAAACAGATAGATCTATCACATGTAGATCAGCAGATAGGCGCAATCCTGGAAAAGATTTCAAAAGGAGAGCAGCAGATCATCGTAATCAGGAAGGCAATTTCAGAATTAAAGGTTGTCAAAGAGTACGTTACAAGTCTCAGTGAGATTCAGACTAATGTTTTCAGCAGGGACGGACCAGTTGCTACCAGTCTCAGATCGTGGGCATTAAACACAATTTCTGCCAAGGCATCAGAATATCTATCATTATTGAACACCAAGATTCAAAGAGTTTCACTTTCAGAAAAGGCAAGGGATATTTCTATTGCATGTCATTCAAAAAGTGAAGTTTTGGAATTGGAATCCCTCAGCGGGGGCGAAAAAGTCAGCGTTGCCCTGGCACTAAGATTGGGTATGGCAAGCCTTCTTGGAGCATCAAATCTCAACCTGATGATACTTGATGAACCTACAACTCACCTCGATGTAGAAAGGAAAAAATCCCTTGTAAGCGTACTTTCACAACTGTCAGACATTTCAAACTCTGAATCACGCATGCAATTCTTAATCATCACACATGATGCAGAAATTTTTGAGGACTCAACAGTAGAACAGATTTACAAATTTGAATCATCCGAACAGAGTAGCATAGTAACTGCTCTGTGAAAGCATTAACAATACAAGCGAATATACATATTTTGATTTTGACTTTATCGATTCTAAAAAAACAAATATAAAATAAAATAGTCATTTAGTTTTTTAGTAATATCTACAATCAAAAATATTGAATGACTTTATTGCCAAGTGTAGAAAATGCAAATCCAAAATCATCATTCCAGATCAAGGACCATGTACAGATTTAGAATACATGGATTACATCAACGCATACAACAAACAGTGCAAGTGCGGAAAAAATGATTGGCAATTAATATCACCATAAAATTAATCCACATACCATAAAGGAAGGAAGATTAGAAAATATAATTAAAATATCTAGTTCACGATTACTTGGCCAGTCATCCACGGATGTACCATGCAGAAATAGTCAAATGTTCCAGTCTCGTCAAACGTGACATCAAAAGTAGAACCTGCCATGAATATTCCAGAGTCAAATACACCAGTCAATCCCGCACTTACGGTTCCACTGGTTACGGTATGGGCTGCAGAATCATCATTTACCCAAGAGACAGTAGAACCGGTTTCAATGTTTACTTGATAGGGGATATAGCATTCATTTGTTTCCTCGCATCCAGGAGCCCCAGAGCCTATCGGAAGGGAAACAGACACAATCATGGGTGATTTTTCAGATTCAGATATTGGTTGGGATATCACTTCTAGTTCAAGCTCAATTAGTTCAACTGCTTCCATGTCTTCAGCCACTGCTTCCATGTCTTCAACGACAACATCGTTCACGACCACTTGACCTACCATCCACGGATGTACCATGCAGAAATAGTCAAATGTTCCAGTCTCGTCAAACGTAAATTCAAAACTTGTACCGGACATAAACAGACTAGAATCAAACAAGCCATCAACACCATCAGCGACACTTCCGCTAGTAACAGTATGGGCCGCAGTATCAATATTGTTCCAAGTTACAGTATCACCGACTTTGATGTCTAAAGAATATGGAAGAAAACATTCGTCGGTCTCCTCACATCCAGGAGCCCCAGAGCCTTCAGCAGTATCAACTGAATGATTCTCAGGCATCGCCACAGTCATTGGAGATACAGAAACTACAGGTTCCACCATTGCTTCAGGCGTTATAGTCATCATGGTTTCAATTCCTTTTGGTTCTGTAATTTCATCACCATGACCCAAGCCTTGGAGGACAACGATGATCTCAAATGGTGATTCACTCAAAACAGATGTCTCGTGAATCGGATGCATTCCAGGATGTCTGTGAGAACTAGGATCAGACAGAATTGTGTCTTCATCCTGAGTTGCAAAAATGTCATAGTTTACATGATCAATTATTTTTTTATCATCATCTCTGAATTCAACCTCAATAAGTAGAATATTTCCAGCTGTTGCAGTTTTTGGCATAATATGCGAATTAACAATAATCACTTCAGCCACACATTCACCTTCATGATCCAACTCGGCATCAGATGCTGCCAACATGCAAGAATTTCCATACGTCACACCATCAGCGCCACACATTGGCTCCCATTGCATTGTACAAGCAACAGGGTTTTCATTCGTAGAAACTACTCGGGGTTCAATTACACTTTGCGGATCCATTGAAATGAACCCTATAGATATTGCAGCCAGAATACCAACTGCAACTATTACTCCATATGAAAAATTCATCTCATCCACCTGTCAACTTTGCAAAGTTTTCGTTCTTACTTAACTTTTCCATAAACTCAATATTAGACAGAGCGACAACTGCAGATTCTACGACTGGATGCTCTGGATCGTTTAACGCCTTTTCCAAGGTCTCTTTTGCCTCCTTGGAGCCAACAACACCAAGGGCAATAGCTGCCTCATGTCTAACAAACATGCTTGGATCATTTAGGGTGGCATCAGTCAGGGGCGGAATTGCACTGGAATAGGACATTTGACCCAAGGCAAAAGCTGCCTCATGTCTAACCAATTCATTATCATCATTTTTTAAAATCTTAGCAATGTAGGGAACTTTATCTTCGCCTCCAAAATCAACCAAAATACATGCAACCCTAGTTCTAACTACATAATCAGGATGTTCTAACAGAGAAATGAAATATTTGGCATCTTTTTGCTCGTACTTTGATTCCATTTCCGCAAAAAGGGACAATCTTTCTTGAGTTACTGCCTGCAATTTGCTTTAAAAATTTGCGCGTCCTATATTAGGTTACTTGAAAAAAGATCAAATGTTAATTCAGATATCTATTTAATGTAAAAAGTCAAAGAACGAAATATGAGCGCGATAATAGGAGAAAAAGCACCAAACTTTGGAGTTTCAGAATGGGTGCAAGGGGCTCCAACTAACTTTGAGCAGGAAAAGGATCACATCGTACTGCTTGAGGTATTTCAGGTTAATTGTCCAGGATGTTTTATGAATGCAATTCCAGAAGCAATCAGCATATATAACAAATACAAAGACGACGGAGTAAGGGTTTTGGGTCTTGCCACGGCATTTGAAGATTTTGATAAAAATACTTTGGATAATTTGAAGATGTTGGCAGAGACAGGAGAAGTAGTAGGAGAGACAAAGTCTGCACTTGCAACATATGGTAAATTACAAGAAGGCAACAAACTATCATTTAAAATTCCATTTCCATTGGGAATGGACAACCTGACGAAATCTGCGGGAGAAATTAGCCAAGAACAAATAATGCAATTCATCTACCCACAAATTCCAGACTTTGACTCACAACCAGAAGAATACAGAAATCAGATTATTGAAAGGGTAAAGGGCCACATGAAATCAAAAGAGTATTCTGCCGAAACATTTGAAAAATTTTCCTTGCAAGGCACCCCATCAACTATCTTGGTAGACAGAAAAGGAATACTCAGAGACGTGTCATTTGGACAAACAGGCCACATAGAGTCGTTGATTCAACAAATGATAAACGAAGATTAGATCAGCGAACAAAAACCAATACTATTGACATTACAACTACAGTAACAAATCCCCCAATCAGAGACATTTTTGCATTGTCCATGCTGTTAGTTAGTCAAAATAGGATAAAAATAAGTCTTAATTTCTTTTCTTGATTTTTATCGCAACGAATACTATTACTATAACCAAAGGAACAGCAAAAAATATCCATAACAAAGAATCATTTGTATTCTCAATAGGAGGTATAGCGGAGATAGGTTGATTTTCAAGGATATCATCTTTTTCAGTCAAGCCAAAAAAGTAGGTGGTTCCAAGAATATCTAACTTGTTATCTCCAGAACCCGTAAAATTCAGCGTTACAAAACTAATTCTTTCAGTTGCATCTACCTTTGGAAAGTATTCATCATCATTAAGATAAAATGTCATGTTGCCTCCCAAGAGACTCTTAGGAATTATCAATTCACCAAGGTTATTTTCCAGACCGCTAGAAATGAAAAGTGTCAGTTTTTTGTCATCCACGTCAAATTCAAAATCCCTCACATTGAAATTTGAAACGGTCTTGACTTCAAATGTTTGCCCACCGATTTCCACATCCAGTTGATTCACCAGTCCAGTCGCATCAGACAGCAACTGACCATAAACAGGTGTTAAAACGAAAATAAGCACAACAAAAGTGAACAGTATTGTTTTCAATTTAGGCAGATTTAGGAACTCTTTTGTTTAGTTCTTTATCCTGAGCAATTCTAGGATGATCAGGATCTGCCAAGATTACCTCAAACCAATAATGCTTTCCATCTTTATAGACAAAATAGGAACCTAAAAGTTTCATATTTGGGTATCTCTCAAGAACCCTTCTGTTTGCCACAGTCTTCATGTCATCATCAGCCTTGATTCTTGTAACACCAAGATGTTTTGGCCTTCTACCACCCGTAGGTCTTTGTTTTCTCATACCACCAGTTCCAACTCTCATTCTAATGACAATAATTCCTTGCTTTGCCTTGTAACCCAATCGTCGAGCTCTTTGTAATCTGCTAGGCTTGTCAATACGTGTAACTGCTGTTTGTTTACGCCATCCAATTACACGTTCACGTATTTCAGGAGAATTTTCTTTCCAAAGTCTGATCCACGTTTGGTCTTGATAACTAGGCATATTCAGGATTGTAAAATCCCCCATTAATAACTGTAAATCAAACAGCGGTAACAAGAAACACTTGACAATAAAATTCTCCTTGAGGGGGATATTGCAATCCGCATACTCAAAGAATTTGCTTCCGCAGAAAACTCGATAAATCAAGTTGATTCCAGTTATTAAAAAAGATTTCTCAGTATGATTTGAGACTTTTATTGAACAGTATTTTCAGAAAATACGTGAAGCTAAAGATCATCATTTTAAGCTTAATTTTGGTGACAAGCTTTGCGTCATTACCAACAGTCAGTGCAGAATCCCCAGTTTCCATAATAATGGAAAAGACAACTTACAGCTACTGTGAAAGGTTGTTTTACACAATTGAAGTTTCAGAAATTACTGGAGAGCCTGCAATAATTCACATCAGGGACGAATCAGGCAAGGGAAGCAGTGCAATTCCGATTGAAATAGCAAGTTTGAAGAATCCGATTCCATCGCCGTTTGCTTTTGAAAAAGAGGTATTTCAGTTAGGAAAATATTTCGTTGACGTAGAATATGCAGGTTCAAAGATTACAGCAGAATTCAACGTGATTGATTCTGACAACATCTGCATTCCAGAAGTGATCAGACAGTTTGTTATAGAATGGCTCAACGACAAGATGCCAGATGGCTACCTAGTAGATGCATTTCAAAAATACATTGACGTAAGCCTAATCGATATACCTTTTGAAATTACCGATGAAAATATTCGTGAGATATACATTCCAAATTGGGCAAAAAGTAGCGCATACTGGTGGATTCAGGGAATGATTTCAGACAATGAGTTTTCTCAGATGATGAGCTATCTGGTCGATGAAGACATCATTTCCATTCCAATAGAAAGTGGAAATGAAATATGAATAGACATACAATAATAACCGCAATTGCAATAGCTGCAATTGTAATTCTGATTGCCCATTCAGGACTAAGCATTGTCGGCGCACAGCAGTTAGAGTACAGATGGGACAATCCAGGAGAATTTAATTTTTTTGCAATGCTAAATGAAGGCAAAGTGGAGTTTTGCAACGCGATGCCATTTTGGACTACATTTCAAAAATTTGAGATATCTGTATTTTATCAATCAGATCACATGGGTTCATATATCATCAAGCCATTGACGATGAGTCCATATTCATCTACTGTGCAAGAGGGAACTTTTGCATCAGATGAAAGGTCTGAAGCTCAGCACATCTTTATGACATTTGATTTCATGTTCAATGGCGGAAATATCAGGCTTGACCCCAACCAATTCATCATCACAATAACCACGGACACGCCAATACTAGGAATAATTCCACATTCATCCACATCTCAGATGTCAGGGTTTGATTTCGATAAAATGATGAACTCAGAAGACTTGTCTTGCGATTAACGCTTACTCTTACTGGCTTTGGACATCAGTGCAAGAATTATTCCTATGGTACCGGCAGCTACAAATGCGATAACGATTCCCATGATCATTTCCTTACCCATTCCCTTTACAGAAGAAGATGAGGAGGAAGAACCAGATGACTGAACTGCAGAATCAAGAACGCATGCGCCATCTTCCAAGATCGTTCCAGGACCGCATCGCTCATCCAACACACAAGCACCATTTTTAAGAATCGTTCCAGGACCGCATTGAGTTGGTTGCGTGGTGTTTGATGCCGCTGCCGCCTTGTCTGCTGCCGCCTTGTCTGCTGCCGCCTTGTCTGCTGCCGCCTTGTCTGCTGCCGCCTTGTCTGCTGCCGCCTTGTCTGCTGCCGCCTTGTCTGCTGCCGCCTTGTCTGCTGC
>JAJCXK010000070.1 GCA_029263475.1 Candidatus Nitrosopumilus sp. | reverse complement strand
GACATCAGTGAACAAATGTGTATCGGATGCGCACTATGTGTAGAAATCTGTACAACACTTGGTCCAGATGTCCTTAGAGTAAAACCCGTAGAAGGCTGGAAGAGAGGTAAAGCATTCGTGTTTTATCCAGAGAGATGTATTTCTGATGGTGCATGCATAGGTGTATGCCCAACAAAAGCAATCTTTTGGATGAGACCAATGGACTTTACCGTTGGACAACCAGTTCCACTATACAAGAACTCAGTCTTCGTCAAAGGTTGGACCGAATTAGTCGATTAGATTAGTTCATTCAATTTTAATTTCTTTAAACTACTTTAGATCTTTACAGCCCCAAAAGTTGTATCTTTGATCTCTGGTTTTTTCTTTAACCAATAAAGTGCAATAATGAACATGATACCGGGTACTAGAATCATGAAAATTATTAATTCGTAATAGAGTGTGAGTCTTTGAGCTGGTTTTGCATGATAAGTCTCATGAGAGGTTTTTTCTGGATTATCATATACCGCAGCTGTAAAATCAACTGATCTTTGTTCTTTGTTCATTACATCTCCGAATACAGTAACACTTTCTTCAGCAAATATTGAGGGCGATTCAATTCTTTCTATCCTCACAATTATTGAACCAGAATTACTAAAAACCAAGTTCCTGTAATCTCCCCCAATTTGACTCAATCCTTTATCTCGAAAAATTTCATCCCCATTTTGAAATATTACAAAGACATACTCCATTTCTGCAAGATTGGAATTAGTCTGAGGATCATAGAATTGGTATACAAATTGAATTTTTTCATGTGTTTTGATAACTTGAGGATCCCAAGCTAAATTGACTTCTATGTTTTGATCTGGAGTAAATTGTAACAAAGGAAATTCTAATTTTTTACCAGTTGCATCATGGGGATAGTCCGGAATTTGTTTTTCAACAATTAAAATCCCTTCCATCCATGGATGAATTGTGCAATAATAGGAAAATGTACCAGATTCTTCAAATCTGTAAGACCATGATTCGCCTGGCATGAATCTTCCACTATCAAATATTCCATCAGATGTTCCAAAATCTTTGTTGTCCATCCATCCAAATCGTCCTGGACCATCTCCGCTAGTTACAGTGTGAGATTCTCTATCATCGTTATACCAAATAATCATATCACCCACGGTAACAAAAATCTGAGGAGGATCGTACCATACTTCTGCAGGCGTATTTAATTCAGGATTATATGCCCCAAATGGAATATCAATGATATATTCTTCAGCATATACAATAGGTATTGAGGCTAAAATAATTATCAACGAGAATGAAACTAGAAATTTCATATGTATCAGAGGTAAATTAGTGAATAAAATACTAGAGACCAATATCATTAGTGAAAATAATTATCAATTCGAGAAATACGCCTACAGGCATATTATACTCGAGAAGGCTTGATATGCATATAAAATCAATATAGAATTAGAATGTTGATCTCATTTAATCTTAGTAAAAAACTCATTTTATTGGTAATGATTGTATCAATTGTCGCCCTTTCAGTTACAGGATTCCTTAGTTTCAATTATGCGGACCAAATTCTAAAAGAGAGAGCGGGGGATCAACTATTGGGAGAATCAAGTGCACGAGGTGACACCGTAAGATTACTTTTTGAATCCAGAATTGAGCAAAACAACATCCTTGCAAATGATCCTATGATACAGTCTTTGATTTCAGAAATGAACAATGTTCATGAAGACAAGCTAAAAGAAATAAAGGAATTGAATCGGAGAGACTTTCTCATTCAAGTTCAGGCATTTCAGGAACTGATTGGATTTTCCATTGGATTTGAGGATGTGAAGATAATTGGTAATGCCGGAAAAGTGCTTTTCTCTCTTGGAACCAATACCAATGAAAACTTTTCTAGGAATCAATTTTTTGAAAGAGGATTAATAGAATCTTTCATTGAATTTGAGCCAACGGAATCCGGCAAGAAAATGATCGTCGTCTCGCAGGTTTTTGCGGATGACAATAAGAAAGGAGATAAACCAATCGGAGTGATAATTTCAAAAATGAGAACGGCTTCCATTGACAATGTCTTACAAAGTATCAGTGGATTAGGAGAAACTGGTGAGGTCTACATCGTAAACGAGCAGCTTTTGATGCTGTCTGAATCCAGATTCTTTGAGAATGCCGTGTTCCAGCAGAAGGTGAATACCCTTGGCGTTCAAAAATGCTTCAACGAGGGACAAAACAATTTAGGATTTTATTTGGATTACAGGGACGTTCCAATTTATGGATCATCATACTGTGCAAAGGATCTGGGGATTGTTTTGCTGGCAGAGATTGACAAAGCAGAAGTAGAAAAACCAATAAACATTTTACAGAACAGAATCCTTCAAACTGGAATAATAATCACTATAGGGATGGGAATTGTTGCTTTTGCAATATCAAAATCAATCTCAAAACCACTCATCAAGTTAAAGAATGCAGCAAATAAAATATCAGACGGAAATTTTGATGTAAGAACCAACATCAAAACAGGAGACGAGATCGGAGAACTTTCACATGCATTTGATTCAATGGCACAAAAGCTTCAAGAATCATTAATTGAGATTAGAAAAAAAGAAGAGGTCATCAAACAACTCAAAGGAGATATGTTGCTAAAGTTTTCCCAACATGAACAAAATGATTGCGTGGGAGTAATTGACATGACAGATTCTACTAGAATATCATCTAAATTATCAAATGAGAGTGTTAGCAAAATGTATGAGATTTTCTTAAATTTCATGGCAAAAATTGTTCATAAACATAACGGTGAAGTGGTAAAAAATATTGGAGATGCTTTGATGTTTAGATTTCCAAATATAGACGCAAATGATCCTGTTGCAATGAAAAATGTTTTAGAATGTTGTTTATCTATGATTGACTCTCATGATGAACTAAAAAAACAACTCAATGCAGAAAACATATCCGGATTAGATTACAAAATTAGTGCAACATATGGAGAGGTAAAAGTGGCTGAAAGTACTACTTCAAATACTTCAGATATTTTTGGACCCACAGTCAATAGATGCTTTAAGATTAATTCACTTTGTCCAAAAAATAGTGTAGTTGTTGGAATTAATTTGTATGAGATTTTGAAAGATTATCCAGAGTATGAGTTTGTGCAATTTTGTTCCATTGAAATAAAGAAAAAATATGATTATAGTATTTTCGAAGTGAAAAGGAGAAACGACAATGATGATAAATGATTCATTGTTTTAGAAAAATTAATTAATTTTTAGAAAAACCAAGCTTTGACATCCAACCGTTCTTTTGTTTTTTAGTAGGTTTTTTTGAAAGATTATCCAACATTTCGTATGTAATTGTAAAACCATGTCCTACCAACGTAGCGTCTTTTCCATAATTTTCTTTATCAGTAACAAATTCATCGGCCAAATCTCGAATTTTTTTGGTTTTAAGATTAAATAATCTAATATTTTTTCCATTTTCAAGTTGAATAATTGCATCTCCACTCAAACCCTGAATAGAAAAATTCTCAAAGAATCGTATTGAGCCGCCTTTTTTTAATTTAATTGTAGAGTCAAAAGTAAGCTTTCCTCCATAAAATAGAATTTCACGAGCAGACATCACTACATCGTCTTCAACATTTAAAACGATGATTGAATCTGCTTCTAGCAATACGGTATTTGCAAGATTTTCAGCAATGATTTTTCCATTAGGAGCTGAAACGTGAGTTCTATGTTCTTGAATTCTAAATACGCCCACTCGTCCTTGCGGATCTTCAACTTTGTATTTTCTACCATAAACATTTCCAACAACAATATTTCCATTATCTGAAATTATTCGAGCACCATTATCAATTTTATATTTATTTTCGAGAGGATTGATAAACTTAAAATCTCCTTTAGTTACGTGAATATTTGTTCTAAATTCCTGTGTCCATGACGGACTAGTAATACTTCCTTGCATAACTATTGGACCATCAAAAGTAAAACTCCCAGCCATAAAATTTCCTTTGATCGACAAAGCACCAGTTGCTTTTCGTTCTAATTCAATCTCACCAAGAGTTTTTGATCCAAATAATCTTGTATCAGTAGAATTTGATTTATTCAATTCTGCCGCCCAGTCCTCAGCAGTTTTCATTTCTTTGAATAATTCCTGACCTAAAATCTGATTTTTTCTCCGAACATCAGCTTCTGTATCACCAGAATACACTTTTGAATTTTTTAATTTTTCTTGATCAGTTTCAGGATATTTCTTACCAATCTTGAGATCATCATATGCCTGTTTAATTTTAATAAATTGCTCGTTTTCTCCTCCACGATCTGAATGAAATTGGAGAGCTAATCTCCTAAACGCATCACGAATTTCTTTCTCAGTAGAACCTTCTACTATTCCCAAAATATCATAATTATTTTCTACCATTATTCACATCAAAGATAATTTTT
Source organism: Candidatus Nitrosopumilus sp. (assembly GCA_029263475.1). GTDB lineage: Archaea > Thermoproteota > Nitrososphaeria > Nitrososphaerales > Nitrosopumilaceae > Nitrosopumilus. The sequence goes on along the minus strand of JAJCXK010000070.1, from coordinate 39,062 downwards.
CAAATACCTATACTTGTAGGTTATTACATGTAAAATATCAATTGTTTGCTAGTCAAAATAAAAAAGATTTAGGTAAAATAATTTGTTTGTAGAAAAATTTTATTTTAACCACACAAAATTAGAATTGTCAAGCAAGAACAGATTACAATATTTTTTAAATATTAGTTTTCGTTATATTGAACTAAAATTAATAAAATAATATTTCAAAATACAATAATTTATCAAATTTAAGTTAATTTTTAGATTTTACAAGTGCGACTACTGCGATAACAATACCAATAACTCCAACGCCAATACCTACAAATCCTATATTGTTAAATTGTGTTTTTTCAAGATTATTTATGGTGTTTTTTAGATTGCTAACATCCTCAATCAATACAGTGTGACCTTCAATCATCTGTGTTACCGTGAGATCAGAGGGTTCAGGAAATTCTATGTAAGAACGTTCAGCAACTTTTGGCGGATGCATCGATAAGCTGATTGGAGTGTCTTTTATTGTTCCCAAAATATTTGCTTGATAAAATCCAGAAACAGTGGGATTGATAAAAGCATAGTACTTACCTGAAATATCATGATCAGGTGATAAAGGAAGTATTATGCTTTCATCTTTATAGACCAATTGGATTTTTACAGTTTTTTTTAGACCTGAAATTCCATTTTTAAATATTTGATCTTCAAATTCTAAATCATGTTCTAATGGACTAACAAAAAATTCAATTGCGTTTGTTTCGCCTGAAACAACTGGTTCATCCATCCAACCAATTTCTACTCTGTATTCACCGACAGAATCAACGGTATGACCATATGTAATTCCAACTAGACCTGGAATAATTAACAAAGATAACATAAAAAGAATTAATTTCATATTAGAGAAAGTGATTCTGATTTTAAAAACGTTCTACTTATTTTCAAAAAAGATAATTAACTTTTAGAGAATTTAATATTTGTACCAGTGATCTATTTCATTTATTGAAGTAATCCGAGCCATACAAATCAATCTAAAAACACGAATAATTTAATTTTGAATTACATTCATGATGAAAAATTAACAGAATTAATTTCATGTTCTAAGACTCAGGATAATCTTCAACTGGATTTATTTTTTTGAAATTTTTCATCTCTTCATCAAAAAAGAATTTTTCAGTAAGCGCAGGTTTCAAATCATCTAACCAAATTGCTTTTTCATCATACTTTGCAAAAAATGGTACTTGTACCCAATCAGGATTTCTACCTTGTAAAAATCTTAAAACTATCACTTTTTGATCATTTAGATTTGCAGTTCCAATAACGTGTACCTTACCTGGAGTTGCAGACATACTAGGTCCTCTAACGGTCCTAGCCAACCCACTAACTGAAGAATATGCTTCTTTGAAAATATTGTATGCCTTTACCAAAGGTATTCCAAAATAATGCTGGGCTCCAGTATCTCTAACTACGAACATGTAATACGGAATACATCCCAATTGAACCTGTTTACTCCACATTTTTGCCCACATTTTTGCATCATCATTGATATGTGCTAGCAAAGGAGATTGTGTTCTAATTTCTGCACCTGTTTTTCTTACTTCTCTGATTGCATTTTTTACTGCATCTGTTGATAATTCATTCAAATGATTAAAGTGAGCCATAAATGCAAGATGCAATCCACTATCTGTAATCTTTTTAAAAACATCTAGCATTTCTTGAGAATCAGAATCTGTTAGAAATTTGTAGGGCCAGTATGCTAATGCCTTTGTTCCAATTCGAATTGTCTTAAGATTTGGAAGGTTTGAATCAATTAAAGCATCAATGTATTTTGAGAAAACTTTTGCCTTCATAATCATTGGATCACCTCCGGTAAAAAGTACATCACTAATTTCAGGATGTTCATTGACATATTGAACTAATTGTGCTCCTTCTTGCATTGCAAATTTCATTTCATCCATTCCAACAAATTGTGGCCACCTGAAACAAAAGCTACAATATGCATGACATGTTTGACTTTGACTCGGGAAGAATAGACAAGTTTCTTTGTATTTGTGTTGCATTCCATATAATTTAGTCCCATCTTTTAATGTTGGAACATTTAATTCCATTTGACCTGCAGGATGAGGATTTAATTGTAAACGAATTTCATTTGCAATGGATGTGATTTCATCTTTATTCAAATTATTTTTTAGAGCAATCTCCATTTTTTTATAGTGTTCTGGTTTTAGCATTCCTTTCTGAGGAAAAGTCAAGACAAAGATAGGATCATTTGGAATATTATCCCAATCAATTAATTGTTCAACGACATAGTTATTTGCTTTAAACGGTAAAACATTTCCTACAACTTCCATTTCTAATCGAGTTTGTTCACTAAGATTTTGGATTTGTGGAAGGGTGCGAAAATTTGCTAATGTATAAGATTTCAATGATGGTGAATTAGACCATACGGATTCTTGATTGTTCACTTTGTAAATAGTATCTTCACCCTTGATAAAAGTTACAGGCAATTTAGGCATGAAAAGTTTTGAACATATAGATAATTTTTGTTGAATTTCAAAAAATAATGATATTATGGGTTAACCTTTGTATTCTAGAACATGCATTTCATTAGAATGGTGAATAGTACTGGTTGAAGAAGACATATCACAAATTTCAGCAGGTGAATTTGAAACCGTATCTCAACTTATAGCATCATCTGAATCACTTCAGATTGCATTTTCCATAATGATTATAGGGATTATCGGAATTGTAATTGGTTATAGAAAATTTTCGTTTTGGGTAGGTTCACAAAAGTTTTATTATCAAAGACCTCACGCTTCACGATTTCTACGTAGAGCAGTACTGCCAGTTTTTGCAATTGTGTTTATCACCGTTATTAATGCTCATATACAAAGTGGTATTTTACTAGGAGATAATATAGCAATAGCAGGATATGAAGAAATGCCACCTCAAGAAATATTTGCAAAGATTCTCAATACATTCAACATTTTGGTGATTGGTTATACAATTTCTCATCTCATTCCAATTTCTCTAAACAAACGTGAAAAATCTGAATTGGAAAAAGAGGATTTCGGGGCTTGGTATGAAATGAGAGGATTTGTTGATGATGATGATTTATTTCATAAAGTGTACACATGGGTTCCACCAAAAATTACTCCAGAAGACATTGGAGAGGAAGAATTCCAAAATCTGTTAAAAACAAAAGAAGGGATGTCGGAGTTAGAACAATTTAGAACAGCGAAAGGAAATCCAATTGGCGGATACGAGAAATTAGTTGATGATCCATTTGAAGAATGGAAAGAATCTGAACGTTCAAAATATGAAAAATATTTTCAAAACTGTATTACAGGTAACAATCAATCCGGAAGAAAGTTAAAACCAGGTGCAAAACCTGACGAAATCTTTCCAATTGACGTGTGGAGAGAGGAGAAGAGAGTTAATGGATATGAACCGCTCATTCCAAGTTCTCGTCCTCCTGGATATGCAAAAAAGAAAAGAGAGGGAATTCCAAAATCTGCAAAACAGATACTTCCAGTTGGGATTTTTATTGCAACAATTTTAGGAGTTGTTGCATGGTGGGGAGTGGATTTAATTGTACTTGCTACGGCTACAGGAGGATTAGCAATAGGATTAGGATTAGCATTACAAGAAACCATGCAAAATTATTTTGCATATATTCTAATTAGAAAAGATAAGATATTTGTCGAAGGCGAAAGAATCAAACTTGATACAGGGTATAACGGATATGTTCATAAAATTACGCCTAGAGTCACCTATATTCGAGATGCGCTAAACGAATCAATTGCAATAATTCCTACAAGACAATTGGTTAATGCACAAGTGATCAATTATACACAAGGAGTGAAAATGGTACCCGCAATTGTAGAGGTAGGAGTATCTTATCTTAATGATCCTAAACAAGTTTCAGCAATTCTTGTAAAAGTTGGACAACGTGCAATGAAAGAAGTCGTTGATGGAAGAGATAGACATCTCATCAGACAAATACGATGCCCATACTTAAAACATAATCAACCGAGCTGTGGCTGTGACAAAGATATTCATGTTGATATCAATCAACCAATTGTGAGGTTTAATAATTTCAATGATTCTGCACTGGATTTCATATTATTAGTTTATGTAAGAGATTATGGTTCACAATTCAAAACCAAGACAGACATGAGAATGATCATGTATGAAGAATTTAAGAGATACGATATTAGAATTCCATGGCCAATTAGAACAATATATCAAGGAGATGAAAAACGTGAACAAGATGAAATTGAAAAACTCAATAAAAAAAGGAACGATGTTATTGATGAATACGGCATAGGAGACATTGGTCGTGGTAGTGGTGAAGATGAATAATCTTCTCAAAACTTAAGAATCCCATTGATTCACATTTTTTGTTGAGTGAATTATCAATAATAACAGGAAAATCTTCGTACGATATAGCAAGAAGAGTATCTAAAAAAATGAAAGCAAATTTGGTAAGATCACAAATCAGAGTTTTTGCAGATGGAGAAAGTAAGATCACTCTTAGTGGAAAAATATCCGAAAGAAAATCCATTGTAGTTCAATCAATTTATCCTCCTGTAGATACAAATTTGATTCATGCATTATCATTAATTTCTAAAGCAAAAGAGACATCATCAGAAGTAATTGCCGTAATTCCATACATGGGATATGCAAGACAAGATAGAGAATTTTTGTCAGGAGAAATTGTAACAATGAAGGTTCTGGGCAAACTGTTCAGAGGAGCAGGTGCATCAAAGATTATTGTTGTCGACATTCACAGCAAAATTGGATTAGGACATTTTCCAATTAAAACAAAAAATATATCTGCAATTCCTGAGCTTGTACATCATATCAGGGACTTGAACTTGAAAGATCCTCTTGTAATATCACCAGATCAGGGGGGGAAAGAAAGAGCTAAAGAATTTGCTAAAGAATTAGGCTCAGAATATATTGCACTAGAGAAGAAAAGAGATAGAAAAACAGGAAAAGTTCAGATAAAAACAAAGAATTTAGGTGAGGTTGCCAATAGAGACTTAATTTTGGTTGATGATATGATTAGTACGGGTGGAAGTATTGTTAAAGCTACACAATTTCTTAAGAAGCAAAAATGTAGAAAAGTGTATGTTGCATGTACCCATGCGTTATTGATGAACGATGCAGAAAAAAGAATCAGAAAGGCGGGAGTTGCTAAAATTATTAGTACAAATACAATTCCGGGTAAAACATCAATCGTAGATATTTCTAAAATTATTGCAAAGGTAATTTAAGAATGCCAGAAAGTTTTTTTGTTTTATCCAAAGATTATCTAGAACTTGCTACGGATGAAATTATTGCACTAGCTAAAATGTATGATAGATTTTCTAAAATTAAGATAATCTCAAATTTAGTAATAGTTCAATCAAAAACAAATTGGAATGAAATATCTAAAAGGGCCACATTTGTAAAAATTTCGGGACAAATTTTAAGAAAGATGTCAGGATTATTTTTGGATGAAGAAAATCTAGGTGTTTTAAAAAATGCAAAAACATTCATGTGCAGAGTGATCAATTTGTCATCAAATCAATTCAATACACCAGAATTAGAAAATTCCATGGGAGATATGATATCAAAATTTTCTCATGCAAAAGTGAATTTAGAAAATCCTGACATTACGGTGTATCTAATTTTTACCAATAATGAAAACTTTTTTGGATTTTCAAAAAAAATGAATGAAACAATAAGATCAAATAAGATCAAAAGATTTCCACATGAATTAGATTGGAAGCTCACTAGAGTGATGATAAATTTGATAGGCTTGAAGAAAGGGGAAACTGTTTGTGATCCATTTTGTGGCACAGGTACCACACTTCTAGAGGCTGAATCAATGGGAATTCATGGAATCGGGTTAGACTTTGATGAAAAAATGTGTGAAATTGCCAAAGCAAACATCAAAGTGAATAAATATAAATCACAAATTATCAAATCAGAGTTTCAAGGATTGTCAAAGATATCTGATAAATTTGATGGGATTGTAACTGATTTGCCATATGGTATTGCCTCAAAAACATCAGAAAAACCACAAGAAATACTAAAGAAATTTTTTGTTAGTATTCCTAAAAGAAAAAGAGTCGCAATAATGTACAAAAAAGAAATGGACTTTAATTCAAAGTTGAGTGGATTAAAAAAATACCATATCTATAGGCATAAAAGCTTGACAAGAACAATTCTAATAAAATGAAACTGGTATTCTTAGGAACATCAGCGGCTCAACCTACTGAAAATAGAGGATTATCTTGTATTTGCTTAGAAAGAGACGGAGAAATCTTGATGTTTGATGCAGGAGAGGCTGCGCAAATTTCCTATATGAAATCAGGTCTTGGATGGAATAAAAAAATGAAATTATTTGTTACACATCTACATGGAGATCATTGTGTAGGAATATTAGGAATATTGCAAACAATGTCTATGCAAAACAGAACTGAGACCTTGGAAATTTTTGGACCCAGTGGAATAGAAGAATTCATTTCAGCAAATATCAAAGTACTAAATTTTGGATTATCATTTCCTGTAATTATTACTATCATTAATGATGGGAAAATTTTTGAAAATGAGAAATATTCAATCAATGCATGTAAAGCAAATCATTCAATAATTGCGTTTTCATATCTATTTGAAGAAAAAGATAAACCCGGGAGATTTAATCTTGAGAAAGCGAAAGAATTAGGAATTCCTGAAGGAGAGTTATGGAAAAAATTGCAAAGTGGAAACGAAATCATTATTGATGGAAAAATAATTAAACCAAATCAGGTATTGGGTACAAGACGTCCTGGAAAAAAGATAGGAATTTCCGGTGATACAGTGCCCACAATGTCATTAGAGCGATTTTTTGAAAATTGTGATTATCTAGTATTTGATTCCACATTTTTAGATGGAGAAAAACAAAAAGCGTTGGAAACATGTCATTCTACCGCAAAACAAGCTGCAACGTTAGGGAAAAATGCTAAGGTAAAAAATTTAATTTTAACCCATTTTTCAGCCAGATACAAAAATGAGATTGGGCATTTGCAAGAAGCGTTGGAAATTCATGATTCTGTAATAACTGCAAAGGATCTTTTAGAAATTGAAATTAAATGAAAATGTTTGAGCTGATAAAAGATCAAATTGAAGATATTGAAAAAGTAGTTTTTGTAACGGGAGCTGGAATTTCACAGGGAAGTGGAATTCCCACATTTAGAGGAAAAGGCGGATTGTGGAGAAATCATGATCCAATGAAATTGGCAACCATTGATGCGTTTTATGATAATCCAGAACTAGTATGGGAGTGGTATAACGAAAGGAGAGAAAATATTTTTCAGGCTCAACCAAATCAAGGTCATCAAGCAATTGCAGAATTAGAAAAATATGTAGAAGTTACGGTGTTAACACAGAATATAGATGGGCTTCATCAAAAAGCTGGCAGTTCAAAGGTATTGGAATTGCATGGCAGTATAATAAGGGTCAAATGTTCAGTTTGTAACTTTAAGGATGATATACCAAACAAATTTTCTGAAAATCCACCAATGTGTAAATGTGGAAATATGCTTAGGCCCGATGTAGTGTGGTTTGGAGAATCTTTGCCACAAGATGTATGGCAAAAGCTATGAATTATGCAAGTGGATGTAATTTGATGATAGTTGTTGGAACATCACTTGTTGTATCACCCACAAATACACTATCAATTTATGCTCAACAAAATAATGCAATATTGATTGAAATTAATCCAGAAAATACAGAAATGTCTTCAATAATGGATTTGGTAATAAATGATTCAAGTACAGTTTCATTACCTAAATTAATTCCGTTCTTTTCAAGAAATTAAATTATAAAAATAAAAATGCATAATTAATTTAAAAATAGTTTTGAATTTAATGTTGATTAAAAATAGATGATAATTTTCTTCAATTATAATATCCACAGAATAGTTGATATGGTAGAATGAAATTTATTAATATTAAAATATGTGATAAAAATTTCTTTATAATATTTTAAATAAAAATCTAGTATTTTGTTATTTGTTAAATCACAATATTAGAAAAAATTAATAATCAAACTGTTTATCGTTAACGTAAAAATATTTTGGACAGTGTGGGAGAACCTTAGAGAAACAGATTTACGAATATAAAGATACAGCATATCAAGAATTACAATTATTTGTAAATATTTTGAATGTATTGAATAAAATCAAAATCTGAGATTTCTTTATTGATCATTTTTTGAGAGGATTCTTTTGCTTCAGAAATTTTATCAGTTACTTGATCTCCGACATCACTAATTTCGTTTGCTATGGAATCACTTGTTTTATTAATAATTTTGTCAATAGAATCATCAATTCTTTGTTCTACAGAATCCAAGGCTTTTGATCCAAAGTCAGACGCATCACTTTTCAAAGAATCAAGGATGGTTGCAGAAGTGGTTGGAAATAGGTTATCAATTTCATTAGAAAATATCATACCTCCCAAGATTACAATGCCAGCAATTATGCCTAATTTTATGAACACGAAAGAATATCTTAAAAATAGTTTTTAGATTAAAACTAAAAAAAATAGTCAAAAATGAGTGAATTTTCTTAGCTAATTTTTATTAATTTCCAAAAACCATCCAATCAATTATTTCATCAATATTTGATGAAGTCAGAGTTACAAAGATTGGACCCAATGGTGATTCTTCAACCTCGTCACAAATTACTATCTTTTCAACGAAAGCCGCTTGTTTATTTAAAAAAAACCACGTAGAATCATCTTTTAGATTATTTTCTAAATTTCGACCGTATATTTTTTGAGAATGATTTGTATGAATTGTTTCATAAATTTTTTCAAAAGATTTCAATTCTTTCGATCTAGCAATTATTTCAAAATTTTCATTTTTTATTATTGAATATGGAAAAATATTTTCAATTGCTTTCTTAATTTTACTTGAATCCTCAGAGAAATTAATCTGACTTGACATCTCTATTTTACAATTAATGTTTGGAATTTTCATTTTATCCAACTTTGAATAATTTTAAAAGCGTTATCAATTAACTCGTCTTTTGTTAAACCAACATTTGATATTGCATAATCAGATAGTGCAATTGAATTACTTATTCCCACACCCAATTCACGATTATCTCTTTCTTCAAAATGTTCTATCGTTTGTGGATCATCGGATCTTCCCCTTTTTTGCAAAAAATTAAATCGGGTATCTGTTGACGCATGAACAGCTAATAATTTTACAGTGCCAAATTTTCTTAGTACTTGTATTTCATCATTTGATCTTACACCATCTATTAAAATTATATTTGCCACAGAAGATTCTATTTTTAATTTAACCAATTCTGCAATTGCACCAGGTCCATTTCTCTCTCTGAGCTCAAGCATTAGCTTTCCAAGATTGTCCCTGGTTGATTCTAAATTTCTTCTCTTTGCTTCCTCCCGTACAGCATTACCCATATTGATAGTTTCATATCCTTTTATCTTCAATCCATCTGCTATGGTAGATTTGCCCGCACCTGGCATTCCTGTCAAACACACAATTAGTTTTGTCATTGTATTTTAAAAAAAAAGGCTCGTCTATGAAGCTACCGGAAATTATTATAGACATGCTTCAAAGTATGCTATGATGCGAATATTTGTAGCGATTGAAATTACAAACAAAGAAGTGATTGATTCTATAACATAATTTCAAGGCAAGATGGACGTAGATGCCAAACCAATTAAGTCAAAGAATTTTTATTTTACATTGCAATTTTTAGGAGAAGTCTCCGATGAAATCACTCATGAAATCATCCAGGCTCTTTGCAAGATTAAATTTTCAAGTTTTTATGTCGATCTGAAAGGAGTTGGGGCTTTTCCAAAAATTAAATCTCTAAGGATAATTTGGGTAGGCACGGATGAAAATGGAGGCAATATGCTAATCAAATTATCTGAAAAAGTAAAAGAAGCATTAGAGCCTTTAGGATTTTTTTCAAACAAGTCATTCAAACCTCATATCACAATATTTAGGATTAAAAAGAAGATTAAAGACATAACAGACGACTTGAAAAATAAAAAGAGTGAGGATTTTGGATTGCAAAAAGTGTCTAGTATTAAATTGAAAAAAAGCGAACTTACTTCAAACGGACCTATTTATTCAGATCTGGTGGAGATTAAAGCACAAAAATGAAAACAATAATTTCTAAAATTTCCAAGACTGTGATTCCATCCAAAACAATAGAGAAGTCAAAAGAACTAATTGCAAATTTAGCATACGGTTTAGTTAAAAAAGAGATTGAAAAGTATGTAGAAGTCATGGATCTCGAATTTGGAGGCTCTTTTGCAAAAGGAACATGGTTGGCTAAAGATGCAGACATTGATATTTTCATCAGATTCAAAAAAAATACATCGGAAGAAAAATTTGAGAAAATCTCAAAGAAAATTGGTTTTGATGCATTAAAAAAATATTTTCCTTACGTGAGATATTCTCAACATCCATACGTTGAGGCCAAAATTAGAAACACTAAGATCAATGTCGTGCCATTTTATGATGTAGAAATTGGTGAATGGAAAAGTGCCGCGGATAGATCTCCATTTCATACTAAATTTATGGAAAAATCATTAACGGCAAAAATGAGAAATGAGGTTAAAGTTCTAAAGATGTTTCTAAAATCAAATGGAATTTACGGAGCAGAAATTGCTAAGCAGGGATTTAGCGGATATGTTTCAGAAGTGCTGATATTAGAATTTAGAAGTTTTGAAAATCTTATCAAGTCAATATCAAAAATTGAGGAAAAACATATCATTGGAAATACTTCAAAAAAGTTTGAAACATCAATAGTTGTAATAGATCCAATTGATAGAAACAGAAATTTGGCTGCTGCAATTTCTGATGAAAATGTTGGAAAGTTTATTCTTATTTCTAGAGCGTTTAAACAAAACCCATCACTAGAATTTTTCAAAAAGCAGAAATCAAAAATATCAAAAACATATTGGGACAATCTACTAGTAATCAAATTTGATTATGAGATTAGAAGTCCAGACATAATATGGGGACAGATAAAAAGAGCAACTTCCACACTGGCCATACAGTTGGAATTGGGGGGATTTACCGTGCTAAGAAGCAAGTCCCACACTGATGAACTAAAAGAAGCCTATCTCTTATTCTTCTTAGAATCTACAAAAATCAGCCGAATATATCAAAAAAATGGTCCAGAATTTTTCAGAGACGACAGTTCCAAGAGCTTTATTTCTAAAAATCTTAAAAATACAGAATTGATGTGGATAGGAAACGGTAAAAAGATTATTTCATTAGAAAAAAGAAAGTATACAGATGCAACTATCTTTATGACAGAATTCTTGAAAAAGAAACTTGAAATGGGAATACCTAAAGGTCTTCAGAGAGATTTTAAACACGGTTTCAAAGTTTCTGTTGGAAACAAAAGTTTGGGCAAATCAATTAAAGAGGCAGCAGGGGAATTGATTTCGATAGATGGAACACTCCTTCATTTCAATTAAGAAATTTGCTAATGAGCCTTATTCAAAAATTATTGGATATCCAAAAGCTACTAGTCGCCAAATTAGATCAAGAATTAGTGAATTAGAAAAATTAGACATTAAATCGATATCATTTACTGGTCCTACCACACTTGGAAACTTGGCAATTTTAGGAAAAGGGTATGTTGGAGTTGTAGTCATTGCAAAAAAAGGCAATAAACAAATCGCATTAAAAATACGAAGAACTGACTCACCTAGAAAAGGAATGAAGAATGAGTCTATTTTATTGAAATTAGTAAATTCGGTCAATGTAGGTCCAAAAATGCTTGACGTCAGCAAAAATTTCTTAGTCATGGAATATCTTGAGGGGGATAAATTCAGTGATTGGATTAATTTGCTGAAAGGAGCTGGAAGTGCAAGGAAATTAAAATCTACAATAAAGAATATTTTAGAGGATTGCTATAGATTAGATCAAATAGGTTTTGATCATGGAGAATTAAGCAATATCTCAAAGCATGTTATCGTAGGAAAAACTAAAGAAAGTCTAATTGATTTTGAAAGTTCAAGTACCAAGAGAAGACCATCAAATGTTACGTCAATCACTCAAGCATTTTTTATTGGATCAGGAAATGCAAGGAAAATTCAAAAAATTTACAAAAATCCACCCAAAGAAAAAATTATTGAAGAATTGAAGCGTTACAAACAAGAAAAAACTAGAGAAAATTTTGAAACGCTACTGAAAATTTTGAAATTATAACGGGATCGGCAGGATTTGAACCTGCGACCACTAGTCCCCCAGACTAGTATCATACCAAGCTAGACTACGATCCCTCGCTTCAAAGGTACAAAATGAAATTATTAAATCGTCGTATTTACGAAGAGAAATAATGAAAATTTGTAATATTTGCCATAAAATTTCTGCTACAAATCAAGATCATCTGGATTGTGTTCAGAAAAGAAGCATAGAGTTAGAAAATGGAGATTTTAAAAGCAATATTCCTGAAAAGCTCAATCTCTCAAAAGATACTCAAGAATTGGGTGTCGAAGTTAGAGCAATACTTGAACATCTTACAAAAAATAAAGACGAAGAAAAGTAAATCATAGCCATTTAGACAGTCTTTCTTTTTCAAACTGAACTTTTTTTGAAAGATTGTCAGAAGTTGATTCTGTAAGGTTCGTTGATGGCGTAGAATGCGAAAACATGTCTACTTCAATAATAGATGCAGTGTTTCTACCGGATTCAATAAAGCATCCACCCTTACCATTAAACAATACAGATTCTTCGTTGGATAGAATTTGTGAAGAGATATTTTTGGCAACGGTAATGCCTTCTCCTTCAGCAAAGATTCCCGCCTTCGGAACCGCCATATTTTCTGTAACAACTAGACTGGTCACATCGCCAACCGCAAAGACATTTTCAAAGGGTGTTTCACAATCCCTATCTATCGGAATAAATCCCGGTTCTTTTGCCAATCCAGAATCATAAATCACTTTTGGGGCAATATGTGGTGGAATTGCTAAAAGCAAATCAAAATTAACTTCACCATCTTCAAAAATTAGCTTTTTAGATTCAACAGATTTGATTTTGGATGAATTATGAAAAACAATCTGTTCGGAATTAACCAATTCAAGAATTTGTCTACTGACTTCAGGCCCTGCAGCAGGTAGAGCGATAGGTGCAGGACTGTAAAAATCGATTTGAACAAAGTCACGAATTCCTCTTTTTCTCAACATGGAATCTATCAGTAAACTAGCCTCAAATGGTGCAGGAGGACACTTGTACGGCATGCCCATTATGGATATTGCAATTTTTCCAGATTTGATACTCTCAAGTTTCTCACGTATTTCTAAAAGATGATTGTGATCATAAAGATTGAATCCGTTTTGTTCCAATCCAGGAATTCTATCAGGAGCTAATACGGCTCCCATTGAAATAATGAGGAAGTCAAAAGAAATTTCCAGGGTTTTTGTTTTTACATTTTTGTCTTTCACATTAATTGATAAAATTTCGTCTTTGATGAAGTCGATTTCTTTTTTTCCTAGTTCATTTAACGAACCAGTTGAGTTTTCAAACGTACGCGTTCCATTAATAATCCATAACTTTGCAAATCCTACCATAAACCAGTCTTTTTTGTCGATTATCGTAATTTTTACTTGTGATGAGGTTAACGTATTTCTTAATTCATTTGCAGCGGAGAGTCCACCAAAGCCTCCACCTAAAATTACAACGTGTGGAACGCTTGTCAACTTAAAGTGCTTGGGTCGTAGGTCGTATCAAAATCTCATTTACATTTACATGTGATGGAGAATCAACCGCATACACAATTGCATTTGCAATATCCTCGGCTTGTAAGGACTCCATTTTCTTTGCATTTTCAACAAATCCCTGCAATGATTCATCAGTAATTGTATCGTTTAGTTCTGTTGCGACAACCCCGGGTTCAATACTGGTTACTCTAATGTTAGAGCGAGTACTGAATTCTTGTCTCAGCCCTTCACTAAATGCAGCAACTGCAAATTTAGTTGCACAATAGACACTACCGCCAGCAAAAACAACTCTTCCAGCAACAGATGAAAGATTGACTATGTGCCCCGATTTCTTTTCTTTCATATGTGAAATTACGGAACCCGTAGAATACAAAACTCCCTTAATGTTAACATCAACCATTCTGTCCCATTCTTCGACTTTCAGGTTTTTGAATAAACTCAAAGGCATCAAACCAGCATTGTTTACAAGAATATCAATAGAGCCCCATTTGTCTAAAACTGCTTTAGCAAAACTTTCACATTCAGATCTTTGTGTTACATCTAATTTCTGAAAGAATACCTCTCCACCATTAGAAGTAATTTTGTTTGCAAGATCTTCTAATCTGTCAACTCTTCGAGCACCTATTGCAACTTTAGCTCCGGCTTTTGATAATGCCAAAGCCGTGGCAGATCCGATACCGCTACTGGCTCCGGTTATTATTGCAACTTTATCTTTAATCATCTAAATTCTAAAATACACTTGACTTGAACATCGTAAAAATGTTTAGACAATGAGAAATTTCAAGGATATACTGTCATCTTTATTAAAAGAAAACCAGTAAATGAAATCATGCAGTCAGAAAATTGTGCTTATTGTGGAGATCTAACAGATTTACCATTTCAATGTAACTATTGTAAGGATCCATTTTGTGCAGAGCACAGACTTCCCGAAGAGCACAGATGTGTAAAACTTAGTCAGATCAGGTCAAAAAGATTTGGAGAGAGAAAAGTAATACGAGATGGAGGGCGCAATAAACCAAATATCTTCAAACGACTCTTTAAGAGATTTTAAAATTAGTAAGGACTCTTGTCAGGAGAAATCTTTGCACGTCTTCCCTGATAAATTAGTGCCAGAGCAAGTGCAAACATCACCATTGCAGTTAATGGGAAATTTTGTGGTGCAGGTAGAATAAACCAATAGTAAATACCAAATCCAATAGATACAATTGCTTGGATCCATAATTTAATCCATTTAGGAGACTTGACTAGTCTACTAACAACTTCTACCAAAAAAATTCCTATAACAGGATAGATTGTATATAATAAAAAATCAAATACTTCAACTCCGGTATGAGACATAAAGTATGAGAATAAAAGGCATAATTTTTACTTAATCTTCCCAATGAACCTTGGTGGCAATATTTTTGGCAATCAGAGCCTGGGCATTTTCATACGGAATTGTAGCTATATCTTCGGTTTTAAAAGGACCATATTTTTCAAGATCAGCACCGATAATTTCATCTACTTCATTAAGAAATCTGATGACGACTTTCTTAGTTTTATGATTTTGAGCTAATGACTCAAGGAATTTAGATTTTCCATGAACCATTGCAGAGAGGATCATATCCTCTCTTTCTTTTTGATCTTCTTGTGAATCCAAAATGAATTTTTCTTCATCTAAAAGATGACTGATTTCCAAATCAGAAGCCTTTGAAATTTTATCCAGCCTGATTTTCATCAATAATGTTGTAAGTTTGGTAGCCATCTCTATCATATCATTCTTAATTTTATTTTCTACGCCATCAAATTCCTGCTTTCTTAAATTTCCAATAAAATTAGCAAGATTTCTGTAGAAATTTGGATCAATTTCTAAAATGGAGTCATTTTCCGTTTCACGTAAAACTATCTGATGTAAAGAACTGATATCAACACTGTTTGATTCTGACATTTCTTACCTAATCCTTAAATGGCTGATGTATTTGTGTTTGATTGAAGTATAAAATTGCCATATAAAGTAAGTCACGGTAAAGCAATCCAGGTTGGGTTTTCACCAGATGAGGTTTTCTCTAGAATTCAGCATGAGGGTATTCAGTTTATTGACCTACAATTTACAGGTCTTACAGGTCATTTCCATCATACTACAATTTCAGCAAATACATTTACTCCTGAACAAATGAGGGATGGACTACCAAAATTGGATGGTTCATCGATTGTCGGCTTTGCAGATATTAATGATTCAGACCTTCTTCTAAAACCAGATCCAAATACATTTGCAATAATTCCATGGATGACCGAAAACAAAACAGCTAGACTACTTTGTGATGTCTATTGGGGAGAAAATAGAGGTAGATTATCAAGGGATCCTAGAGGAATTTCTCAAAAAGCAGAAGAATACGTAAAATCTCAGGGCTTTGATTTTAGTACATGGGGACCAGAAGTCGAGTTCTTTGTTTTTGATAAGGTACACTGGGACGTTCTAACGCCATACAAGGGTCAATCTTATTCAATTGAATCAAAAGAAGCACCATGGAGTCAATCTGGAGATGGATATCCTATGGGATTACAAGAAGGATATTACCCTACTACGCCTGCCGATACTCTTACGCCATACAGAAATGAATGCGTGAATATTCTCAGCCAGAATTTTGGAATTTTATGTGATAATCATCATCATGAGGTTGCAACTGCAGGGCAGTGTGAAATTGATATCAAATATGATTACATGACGAATGCTGCAGATGCTGCACAATCCTACAAGTACGTAATTAAAAATGTCGCACAAAAATATGGAAAGGTTGCAACATGTATGCCAAAACCAATTGCTATGGATTCTGGTTCTGGTATGCATGTAAATGTCAGTTTATGGAAAGGGCAGGAAAATGCATTTTATGATCCAGATGATGAGATCGAATTAAGCCAACTTGGGAGATATTTTTGTGGTGGAATTATTAACCATGCAAAAGCATTGTCTGCAATTTGTAATCCTACAACTAACTCATATCACAGGTTAGTACCAGGATATGAAGCTCCAGCATACATTGCATGGAGTTCTGGAAATCGTTCTGCAATCGTAAGAGTTCCAAAACATCTCAAAGGGAAAAATTATTCGAACCTAAAGAGACTTGAATTCAGGGCTCCAGATCCCTCGTCAAATCCGTATCTTGTATTTGCAGCAGTTACGGCTGCAGGAATGGATGGTGTAAAGAAAAAGATGGATCCTGGAGACGAAGTTCGTGATGACATATTCAAAATGACCAAATCAGATAGGGCAAAAAGAGGAATAGGCGTTCTTCCGAAAAGTCTAGGCGATGCATTAAATGAATTAGAAAGCGATAGAAAATTCCTCAATCCTATTTACACTAACGATGTGGTTGATAAAATTATTGAGTTAGAGAGAAGAGATCAACGTGAAATATCTATTAGACCACATCCACACGAATTTTATCTGTATTTTGATGTCTAAATTCTTCCAGTAAATTTAAAAATATAGAATACTGAGATCAATACCAAGGTAAATCCGCAAAATAAAAATATCATTTTTTTACTTTGGGATGTCGAAGCTCTGTACAATAAAACACCACCTGCAAGACCTACAAATAATATTAAAACACCATTAATTACCACATCAAAGTTTGTGTTTGTAATAAACGGGTGAAAGAATCCTGCAAGTAATGCAAAAAAAACAATCAAGTAAACGTATTTGAAGCTAGAAGATAGTTTAGAGAAAATATAATTCAATATTATTTGTCAGCAAAATTATTAATTAATATTTTAAAGAATTTCTAAAATCACTTACATCATACCGCCCATGTCTGGCATTCCGCCCATACCAGGTGGCATTCCGCCCATACCAGGTGGCATTCCGCCCATACCAGGTGGCATTCCGCCCGTTTCTCCACCACCGGGTGACTTTTGGGTTGCGATAACATCATCGATTCTAAGAATCATACACGCTGCTTCTGCAGCTGCAGAAATAATTTGAAGTTTAACTGCAAGGGGTTCTATAATATCACTTGATTTCATATTGACAACCTTTGCCTTCATTACATCGATTCCAGTCCATTTGTCTCCTTTTTGTTGTTTTGAACGAAGAACTGTAAGCGTATCAATTGGATCCATTCCCGCATTTTCAGCAAGAGTAATTGGAATTTCTTCTAATGCATCAGCAAATTTTTCTGCTGCAAGTTGTTCTCTACCTTCCAAAGACTTGGCCCATCCTTTGATTTTTGTTGCGGCATATGTTTCAGGAGCACCGCCACCCGCAACGACTTCAGGCTTTTCAATAACATCTTTTACAACCATTAATGCATCATGAACGGAACGTTCTACCTCATCCACTACTCTTTGTGAACCTCCACGAAGAAGTAAAGTTACAGCCTTTGGATGCTTACATCCCTCAACAAATACCCATTTGTCTTCTTCAATTTTTCTTTCTTCAACAAGTTCAGCAATACCAAGATCTTTTTCAAAAAGATCATCAAGGTTTGTAACAATTCTAGCACCTGTTGCTTTCGCAAGTTTTGTAAGATCACTTTCTTTAATTCGTCTAACTGCAATAATTCCAGATTTTGCTAGATAATGTTGTGCCATGTCATCCAATCCCTTTTGACACAAAACCACATTTGCACCAGAACCAATGACTTTGTCAACCATTGTTTTTAACATTCTATTTTCTTCATCGAGAAATGATTTTAGCTGTTGAGGATTTGAAATGTTGATTTTGGCATCAGTTTCGGTTTTACTAATCTCTAATGCAGTGTTGATTAATGCAATTTTGGCATCAGTAATGCTTCTAGGCATGCCTCCATGAACAATTTCTTTATCAAGAACAATTCCCTGAATAATCTTAGAATCTTTAATTGAACCACCTGCCTTTTTTTCTACTTTAATGTCATCAATGTCAACATCATAAGTTTCACCATTCTTTTCTGAAACAGCAAGAACAGATTTTACAATTATATCTGCAAGCTGATTAGAATCTTTTCTAACAAGCTTAGTTTGCATTGAAGTTTTTGCAACTTTATTTAAGATATTTTTATCATTTGCTGAAATTGTATCCGCAATACTTTCAAGATATTCTTTGGCCTTTTTTGCGGCTTTTCGATAACCATCAACAATAATTGTTGGATGTACATCTTGATCTATTAACGATTCAGCTTGTGAAAGCAAAGCACCTGCTAAAACTACAGCAGAGGTTGTACCATCTCCCACTTCATTATCTGTAGTTTTGGAGATTTCAACCAGCATTTTTGCTGCAGGATGCTGAACATCTATTTCTTTTAGAATGGTCGCACCATCATTTGTAATCGTAACGTCGCCTAGGGAATCAACTAGCATTTTATCCATTCCACGTGGTCCTAGGCTACTATGAACAATTTCAGCAATAATCTTGGCTGCTGCAATGTTATTCTTTTGGGCTTCTCGGCCTTTAGTTTCAGAACCGCCCTCTTTTAGTAAAACAACTGGCATATTTCCTTTTGAAGTAGCTTGCATGCCCATAAATCGAAAAACCACCAATTCCCCTTTTATACCTTCCAGATCAGGATTAGTGGATTTGAAATAGTATCGGTGTTTTTAAATTGGGAAAATCGAGTTACAAAACATGGTTAAGTCACAAAATAAGGAATCTTATAATAAAATTTTTGCAAAATTGAAAGAACATCACAAGTGGTTTGAAAATTCCATCCCATTAATTGCAAGTGAAAATATTCCTAGCCCGGCAGTTCGAGAGGCAATAATTTCTGATTTTGGAAATAGATATGCCGAAGGATGGCCAGGAGAGAGAGTTTATGCCGGTTGTGTCTACATTGATGATGTAGAGTTTGAATGTATGAAATTAGCCAAAAAATTATTCAAAGCAAAATTTGCTGATGTAAGACCAATTTCAGGGGTAGTTGCAAACTTGGCAGTATATTCTGCATTTACTAATCCAGGAGATATTATGTTGGCACCTTCAATTCCTGCAGGAGGACATATTTCACACGGTAAAAAAGAGCATTCTGGTACTGCCGGATTGGTACACGGATTAGAAATAGAATTCTATCCGTTTGATGCAGAAGAAATGACAATTGATGTGGATAAGACAAAGCAAAAAGTCAAAGATCTTAAAAAAGCAAATCGTCTTCCAAAAATGGCAATGTTTGGTGGCTCATTGTTCTTATTTCCACATCCAGTCAAAGAATTATCAGATTTCCTAAAGAGTTATGATATGCACATCAATTATGATGCGGCTCATGTTGCAGGATTAATTGGTGGTGGTAAATTCCAGGATCCTTTACGAGAAGGGGCAGATACAATGACCATGAGTACTCATAAGACTTTGTTTGGACCTCAAGGAGGCCTTGTATTAGGCTCAGAGGAACATGAAGAGGTTATCAAGAAGGCAACTTTCCCTGGTCTTACCAGTAGTCATCACATTCATCATATGGCCGGAAAAGCAATAGCCTTTGCAGAAGCCTTAGAATTTGGAAAAGATTATGCTGTGGAAGTAATCAAGAATGCCAAAATATTTGCAGAAGCCTTGGGCGATATGGGATTCAAAGTGTTGGGCGAAAGTAGGGGATTTACACAATCACACCAAATTGCTGTTAATGTTTTAGATTATTCTGATGGGGGTAAAGTGGAAGCTGATTTAGAAAAAGCAAACATCATTGTAAACAGACAGCTAATTCCTGGAGATATCAAGGCCGGAAGAAATTATTTCCATCCGGGCGGAATTAGATTAGGAGTTTCTGAAATTACGCGACTAGGAATGAAAAAGAATGAAATGCAGGAAATTGCTTCATATATCAAACAAGTTGTGATCGATAAAAAGGATCCAAAGAAGATTCTCTCCAAAGTCAAAACATTCAGAAAGGACCATCAAAAGGTAAAGTTTTGTTTTGACAACAAATTAGGCGCTTACGAATACGTCAAGCTAAGATAGATTATGCATAATCAGTAAGCAATAACTGATCACCTTTGCTCTTGCCAAATACTAATTCAATTTCATCTGACAGAGCATGAATTCTGCCTTTTTGATATTCACCAACGTCATATTTCTCAACCAATCTTTTTGCAAGTTTCAAATATTTTTCTACTGAACCTCTCGTAATGGTAGCAATCAGTTTATGACCGCATACGCATGTTTGGATTAAAGGCATACGACGAAATGATTTCCCACAAGCCGTACACCTAAAACTTTGCCTTGCATATGCTCTTAGATTTCCCATCAAGTCTGGAACCAAATGGGTTGAAATTACATTTGAAACTATTTCTGAAGTATTTACGGCATCAATCAATTCGGCATTTCTGACCTGCATGTCAAATTTGTCAAGCATGGAACCAAGTGTGGAATACGCACTTCTAGATTTTGAAGTAGTTAATGATGAAGTTGCATGTGTAAAATAATAATCATAGAATTGTCTTTCAGTTTCAAGTCTGGATTTTATGATTTCTATGGATGTAATGTCAGATGCTTTAATCTGTTTAAATGTAGATTCAAAGAATTCCAAAGGAAGTATTTTGGTTACCTCAAGATTGTGTGCTTGTGGTTGAGACTCATGTGGCAATACATGCGGTTGAACAAGTAATGGTGCATCCATCAATCCACCAATTCGATCAGATAGGAACTGTCTTGAAAAATTTAGAAGGCTGTCCATGAGTAGCATTATAGAATCAGCATCCCCATCAGCATCTCTTCTTTTAGCAGAATGCCAATTAGGAGTTGCAAAACAGACGTGAGTTTCAGTGTATCCTATGATTCTTCCAACTATTCCTACAGATGTGTGAGGAGCTAAGCCAATTATCAGATGCCCAATAAGGTCTTCTGAATTTTTTACATTGTAAAATGAAGATTTTCCATAGAATTTTTCTAATAAAACGTCAATATACTTACAGGTAGAAACCAGATATTTTCCACTTTCATAGGGTATAATCACATCCTGCATTCGAAGTTCTATGATTTGATCAATAGATTCAAGTGGATTTCCATCAATATCCTGAGAATATCCTAAATCCTTTAGCTTTTGAATAGATGTTCCAATCCAAGATGGTTTGAACTGAGTTAATGGTGAATTTGTCGCGTCAAATCTGACGGTTCCATCTTTAAAAGTAGTTAATCCAAAGTTTTGTCTTACAAGTCCTTTCTCAAGAGGTTCTGCAATTTTATCTTGATTGATTAGTTCTTTTACTCCCTTGAATGGCTCTTTTGCACGAATTCCCATCTTTTCTTGAGCTAGAAGCAATCTTGTTTTTAACGGAAATTCCTTGTGGGAATGTGCGGGGGCTTTACGTTTACATTTTTCGCAAAATGGTTCATCTAGAACATCCCTGCAATTAGAACATCTGAAATTGATGGACGTTTTTTTACCACAAATAGAACATTTTATTCCAATTGAAGGCTGAATACACGTTGTACAAAATCTGTTGTAAAGATTGGCAAAAAAGTGCTCAGTTCTAGAGGCTTTCAGAAGATCTCTGGTAGGTCCTCCTTTTTCACTTACAGGAAATAGCACGTGTGTAGCAGGCTTCATTTGTCTGGGTGCTGCTTTTTCCGGTCTTCCTATTCTTACTCCAATACTGGTCGAGAACTTGTTGTTAATTTGAATTCCAGATGATTTCGTTAAAATTTTTGGGACAGATAAGTCGCCAATAATTGGTTTTTCTCTAAATAAAAGATTAAAAAAGATTTTTGCTTCCTGAGATTCCAATATTATCGAGTCATCTTCAACTTTGTGTGGAGTGCCCAAATTTTCTAGTATTTTTTTGGCTTGAGTTGAATATTCTATGGATGTTTCATTGATTTTTTTTGGTTCCAAAAGTTTGGCAAGATCTTCAGATGATATTTTATCCCAGAAATACAAGTAATGTGGATGTAGTGGAATTTTAAAATCATGTGATATTTTTATTGCCTCATCAAGGGTGGGAATTTTATTCAGAAACTGATTTAGAAATTGATCATTCTGTTCGCATTTTTGAATTATTTGCTTTAACTCTTCAATCCAAAATTCTTCCACGTAACCTGAGGGTACTAGTTGCGCATTATTTTCTAGAAAATCTCCAAATGAAATCAAAATATCACCCAGATGCAGAATTTTTTCAATTTCATTCTTAATTTCTAATCCATGTTTAACATCTCGAATTTTTACTACATTTCCGTTATTGAGACGAACTGTAGGAGTATCAATAGAGTCAACAAATGCGATAGTTGCCCCTTTTCCAGGTATGTCAATTTTAATTTGAGTTCCTACCGCTACTGTATGATCAAGAATCTCAGCAATTACAGGGTGAACTCCTACAGCTGCAAAGCCTGTATTGCACGCTCTTCCATATCTTAACCTAAATCCACCTAATTTGTTAGGCATGGATAGTACTGATCTACCAGTAATTACTTCACGCATTCTTTTTGCAGCTGCATCTTCCTGATTATCACCTGTCTGTATGGCACCTTTGAGATCATTGAGCCACTCCCAGCCATCTAGGTTGTACAGTTCAATTCTTTTGAGGAGTTTTTTAGATCTTCCAATTAACCCATCATTTAGTACACGTAAGGCCCCCCCTCTCACTCGATCTGTCTGGATTCGAGTCATGGATTTATGATTTACAACCTCATATGGATCGGTATCTACACCAGCTAATTCAACAGGAAGATTAGAAATGACATGTTCAATATCTTCATCTAAAATATGGAATTGGAAGCTGCTGGCTTCTCTCTCATAGATTCTCAATTCCTCAACAAATCTTCCAGTTTCATCATCAAACGAATTTGCTTGAAACTTTGAGAGTCCGGCAATTTTTCTGACGTGATCCGCAATCAACAGAGTTACTGCAGACTCTGTTCCTCCAGCTGAACGCATTGGCCCAGCAATTGAAACTGAGAGATATTCGGTTCCATCTTTGTTTTTCTTAATTTTTATCTCACTAATTCCTTGTAACGGTGCAATGGTGACTCCTTCGGTAATAATTGCTAATCCTACTCTCACTGCAAGATCTAATTTATCTTCTAAAGTAGCATCTGGAAGACAGTACTTGCCTAAAGCAATCTCTTTTGCTAAAATTAATGCAGAGAGTTCTTTTCCATTAATTTTTAGAATTTCTCTTAAAGGATCAGCAATATCAATTTCATGCATTTTTGCAACTCTATCTGCCAAATCAAATGCAATTTTAGGCTCAATTATACCTGATGAGTCAGTTAAACTAGATTTTGCTGATGCCGCATGCTCAAATACAGAAAAAGTTTCATTTGAAAGGCCAGAATAATAACTCAAATAGTATTCAGGCATTGCAATATCACTGATTCTAGATATTGCATCATTTTCAGACATAATATCGTCCTACTACTTGCTTCTTTGAATTGTTTTTGCTATTTTTTCAAGTTTTGTGAGACTTCCTCCTTTTTCAAGGAAGGTTCCAATGACTAAAGCATCTGCTCCGGCTTTAACAAGACTTTCGGCAGTTTTTTCATCTTTAATTCCACCACCAACAATCAAAAATCCGTTAAATGCATGTCTTACAGTCTTTACCATTTCGGGTGTAACGTGGGTTTTTGCACCAGAACCTGCTTCAAGATATACGAATCTCATTCCAAGAAACTGAGCAGCCAATGAATATGCAGCAGCTATTTTTGGTTTTTCAAATGGAATTCCTCTTGCTGAACCAACAAACCAGGCAGATGTTCCATCACCAATTACCAAATATGCAGTTGGCAATGGTTCTAATCCAAATTTAAGAACACTGGGTGCCCCCAAAGCCTGTGCTTGAGTGATAAAATAGGGATTTTCAGAATTCATGAGTGAACTAAACAATATGGCATCAGCATCAGGTACAACACCTGTAACATTCCCTGGAAACAGAATAATTGGAATTTTAAGATTTTTTTTGATTCCCTTAACTACTTGAGACATTTCAATTTGATCAGTTGCAGATGAGCCTCCAACCAAGATTGCTGAAGCTCCAATTTTCTCAACATCTTTTGCAAGTTTGCTTGATGCTTCTATGTTTGATACTTCTGAATCAATTAAAATGAACAACAGTGCATTTTTCTTTTTTAGTTCTAATTTTAGGAATGATTCAACTTTGTCTCCAGCCATAAGAGACGTTTGTATATGTCTCTTTAAAGTTTAATTGGAATGCTGTATACAGATTTGTATAGCTATGGACCAATCAAAAGAATCTAATTTTAACAATATTATACAAAAAATCATCAAAAAATCACTGTTTACAGAACGACAAATTGAAATTATTTTAAATCAGAAGGATCTTCTTGAATCAGAGTTTTCCATTACCAAGGGAGCATATTACAGACAAGTTGGACAATCTAGAGACAAATTAATCGGATTATTCTATTCAATCATTCTTTTTCGAGGTTTAGGCATACTTTTGCCTGATGACATAGATGTGATATCAAAGCTCTCTGAACAAATTAGTGTGATAAATAAGAGTGATATTTTTCCTGAAAGAGAAGATGAAGTGATAAGTGTGATAGATAGACTCATTCGTCAGGCATGTAATATGTGATATTTGTAATATCCAAATTTAATACTACGTTGTTTTGTACGTGATTGTTTACGTGAGTTTGTTAATCTAAAGTGTGAATTAATGTTATTCAATCACAATAAATCACGTATTAGGCATAAATATTGTGATGTTAGTAGAAATTCCTGAACCTGAAGTAATTTTAAGTGTGATTTTAGCATTCATTATAGGTATTATAGGCTTGTATGCATACTTCAAGATACGTCCGTTTGTAAAAACCAAAAATAAGGAATTGGATGTATCACAAACTGAACGATTAGAATATTATGAAAGACAGTTAATTGATATGAAAATACGCCTAGATGCCTTAGAAATTCAAGGAATAGAACAAAAAATAGAGGATCCCAATCTGGAACTCAAACAATTCATTGAGAAATTGGCAAAGAATGAGGTACAAGACAAATCAGTTGAAATTGATGTCAAACCTGAAACTGTACTTGAAAAATCAAGTTCTATGCCTAATATCATACCTACTAATCCGGTTGACTATGTGTTACATTTAATCACACATAAAGATATGACATCACGTGATATACAAATCACATTAAAGAAAAGCAGAGAACACACTTCACGACTGATGAAAAAGTTGTTTGAGGATGGGTTTGTACAAAGAAATACAGAATCAAAACCATATACTTATTCAATTTCTAAGAAAGGAATGGAGAAGATGGAACAAATTCAGGTAAATTCCATTACAGAATAAAATAATTTTAGAGATTTTATAATGATATAGATGAATCAATAATTTTTTATAATGATATTATGTTTATTAAATTATATATATTATTAAATTATAATTGAGTTATGTCAATTCAGGATAATGAAGTATTAGTAAAAATCACTTCAGCCGGAACCATTTCGATTCCAAAACAATTTAGAGAATTTATGGACATCCAAAAAGGAGAATATGTTAAAGTAATTCTTGGAAAAGATAGAATATTGGTTAGAAAAGTTACTATTACTTGATCGATTGTTGTTGTTTTTGAGCTATTTTGATTGTTTGATAAATCCATTCTCGTCCTGTTCTGGTTCTATTTACCCTACCTTTTGCGGAAAATCTTGACAAATATGTAGAAATTACACTAAGTTTTACGGGTTCGTTAAATTCATCCTCATACTTTTCCAGAATGTTTGTAGACGTGAATTTTCCCACTGGGAAAAATTTATCGACAATATGCCAAATTTTTGTATTTACAGAATCTACGTTAGTAACTTCTTGTTCTTCTTCAATATTCATCAAGTCCATCATTTCAAAGATTTTGAGAACCTTATCTCTAGTCACATTGCCCTCTAATTTTATATTGTAACGAGCACCATCTGAATCTTCCATATCTATCCTAATCTGTTTTTTAGTCATCTTTGAGATCTAACGGATCGAATGTTAACAGTTCAAATGATCCAAGAATGTTTGTTAACAAAGTAGTTTGTTAACATTGACTGCCTATTCTACGCCTAGGCTATATTTTGTTATTAACATAAATTAATTCTTTTAGACCCTATTATTGGGTATTTTATGCCTGGAATGGAAATGAAGGGGTCAAAAATTGAACATTCACAATGTTAATGCCAATCTTAATGCCTGGAATGGAAATGAAGGGGTCAAAATAGTCTTTTCTAGCAATTTCTTCACATCAACTTAACAACAATGTTAACATATTTTGAAATTTAGAACCAACCCACACACCAATATTTCCACTCTCTCTTTTTCTTAATTTTTTTTAAAAAAAATCTAAAACTAACTAAAAATAATTAATTACAAACTAAACTACTACTACTATTCAATACTATACTCTCTTAATTCAGATATGATTGTGTCATTGTTGACAGGAAACAAAGGTGTGTGAGTAGTATGTCTGATCCAATAGATAGATTGCTTGATGCGGCTGAATCTGGAAAATCAATTATTAGTAATAGAGTAAGTCTTCATTTTTCATATAAACCAGAAATTATTCTGCATAGGGATTCTGAATTAGAACAAGTAACACAATCATTATTACCGATACTTAAAAAATCAAGACCTTCAAATCTTTTGGTTTATGGAAAACCCGGAACTGGAAAGACTCTTGTTGTAAAAAGAGTGATTGATAAAATTCAAGCAAGGGTAGAAAAATCAAACTTTCCAATTATTCTGGTATATTCAAATTCAAAAGAAGAAACCACTCTATACGGATTATTAGTAAGTCTAGGCACGCAATTAGGCCTAAGTGAGAAAGAATTACCCACGACTGGACTTGCAATTAGTGAAGTCTTCAAAAGATTGCTAAATAAAATAAAAAAAGAGAAATTTAATGCAATTTTTGTTATTGATGAGATTGATTATCTTGCCCAATTAGTTGCAAAAACAGGAAAGGACATTCTTTATCAACTTACACGAGCAAATGAGCGACTTGAAGAGGGAGGATCTTTGACCCTGGTTGGTATCTCAAATGACCTGACGTTTAAGGAAAAATTAGATCCTAGGGTAATTAGCAGTCTGGGAGAAGAGGAAGTTGTATTTACAAATTATGATGTTGAGCAAATCAAAAAAATTCTGGAAGAGCGAATTCATGAATCCTTCATAGAAAATTCTGTAGAGGAACCAGCCCTAAATCTTATTGCTGCTCTAGCGGGAGGTGAACATGGTGATGCCCGCAGAGCCATTGATCTGCTTCGTGTCGCAGGCGAACTTGCCGAACGACAACAATCAGATAAAGTCACAATTGAACATGTTAGAGAAGCCACCCAAAAAATTGAAGAAAATAAAGAGGAAAAATCTCTAAAGTCGTTTCCATTACATGAAAAACTGGTACTATTAGCCATAATGAAGGCAAATGGCTCTTCAACTGGTGAGATTTATTCTTCATACAAAAATCTCTGCAAGATTATTGGAAAAGACGGACTAACTCAAAGAAGGATTACACAGATGCTCAGTGAAATTGAACTATCTGGAATAATCTCTGGAAGACTAATTCATCAAGGAATTCATGGAAGAACAAAAAAATTCAAACTAACAATATCATCTGAAATGATTAAAGAGACATTCAAGGATGATCTAACTTTGCAGGACATTGTCTGAATTTGAACTGTAATTTTGATGAAAGACCTGAAAAGTTTTTAGGTTTACCATGAGAGCAATACCGGGATTTGGAGTCATTCCTACGCTGGCCTGAAATGGTGTCTGTTTTTGCCAAGAACCAGAATTTATCAACAAAACTCCTTTGTACATGTCTAATTGGGCCCTGTGAACATGGCCTACATGAAAAATATCTGGAATGTCTTCAATTACCAAAAGATCCTCCATTTCTGGCGCTATGGGTGTCTGGCTACCGTAAATTGGACTAAGATGCCTTGCTCTAAGTAAATGTCTCATCACATTAGTCGGTTTATCATAACTTAGACCAGGTGTGGTCTTTACAATATCATCTATGCTTTGTCCATGAAACATTGTCACAATCACACCATTTAATGAGACAACTGCAGGATTTCCAACCATAAACACGTTTTCTCTTTCCCACAAACCGGAATTGTATTTTTTTGGAATGGCTGGCTGGGGAAGTGCCCTTCTTCCAGGGTCATGGTTTCCAGGCATTATGATGATCTTCATGTTCTTTGGGATTTTGTCAATCAAGTCTTCTGCTTTTTTTAACTGCTCTTGTATGGTTTGGCAAACCAATTCCTTGTTCTGATTTGGATATATTCCAACCCCATCTACCATATCTCCACCAATTAGGATAAAACGAATTTTCCTTGCAACTGGATCAGGACTTGATAACCATGAAACAAACTCTGAAAATTCATTTTCCATGAAGTACTTGCTTCCTATATGTAAGTCAGAAAGAAATATCGCATATGCTTCAGTTTCTGACTTATTTTTGGCCTGTTCAGGAATATCTGGCAAAATAATATCTTTGATGATATATCCAGAATTTTTTGCTGAACTTATTCTTGCCATTACAAATTGATCAATTAGAAGGGTATCTGCCACCTTTTGCAATTCATCATCAAAGATTATCCCCTCAAACGAGCCTGACGGATCCTCCAGGACTAGTTTTGTTACATTTCTCTCAGAATTTCTCTCAGAAACAAGACCGCATACATACAGGTCACCATCAATTTTTGCTGTTTTTACAGAGGCTGCTGATTTCAGCATTTTTGACTCCGGTCTGTCTGAAATTATTCGTTTTAGCTTGTTAAATCGACTTGAAAATAATGCATTGTATCCTTTAACTCCCTCACCTGATGTTATTTTACTTGTGGGCTCAGATAATATCTTGACTGTACTTTGTATTGTTAAATCTTCTTTGATTCCAAGATATGTCTCCAAATCATCCTGATTGATTTGAAATAATTTCTGCTTTGCTTTTTCCCTTACTATTTCCCTTATGATCTTCTCCAACTTTCTTACATCAACGTCTTCTAAAATTTTAAAAGCATCCGGATGAATTTGAAATCCTTTGTTTAACGCATAGTTTAACGCAAGGGACAGCTCTTTTTTCATATCAAAAAATATCGTTTGGTTTAATTAAATCTGCGCCTGCACCAACCCTCAAATATTGTTCACGAAGTACGGCAATGTGAATAAAACTAGAATAATTCTATTCTTTGTATTTCTAGGAATTTTTGCAGCTACGTTCCAAATGGGTTCAATGTCTTCAGTCAGTGAAGAAGAGGCAAATGCGTTCATGGCAGAATTTGAAGAACTTGTTTCAGATATCGATGCATTTGGAATTTTCACTCATAACTTAACCATTGCTCTGCCAATGTTTATTCCGGGTTTTGGAGTTGCTTGGGGGTTGTTCTCTGCCTGGTCAACAGGATTTGCTTTTGCCTCCATTGTAGTAACTGCCCCGCAACTAGCCGATATTCCACCCCTTTCAATTCTATTCTTGTCTCCATTTGGATTGATGGAGCTTGTAGCATACTCATTTGGTATTTCTAGAAGTTTTATTCTGATCAGAGCAATTGTTAAAAAAGTTGATTTAACTCCATTACTCAAACCGACACTAATTGAAATTGGAATAATGGTGGGTCTTCTTTTGGTAGGGGGATATCTAGAATTTTACATGATAGAAATAGCTCGGAAAGAAGGAATGATCGACGTTTCTGGTCTCTAGTTTTTAGGATTATGATCTAAAATCACCCACTCTATTCTGAATTTTTTTATTGATTTTTCTCATGCATTTTCCAGGATTTTTATTGATATCATGCTCCCAGCATCTTAAAACAGACCATCCATCACGTCGTAATTTTCTGGAAACAACAATATCTCTATTCATGTTTCTCTCTATCTTATCCCTCCAGAATTTTTTTGCAAGCCGTTTTTTTTCATAATATTTGTAGCCATGCCAAAAATCACCGTCACAGAATATTGCAATTCTTTTGCTTCTAATGACAAAGTCTGGATGACCGAACATTTTGGGGTACATTTGAAATTTGTGTTTGGCATTGCCAAGCATTTTTTCCATCTTAAGATCAATCTTGGTATTTGTTCCACTGATTCTAGACATCACCCAAGATCTTTTTTCTTTGGTGAAAATGTCTGTCATAATGATTAACTTATGTAGAAACCATCTTCTATCTGTTTGTCAATCAAATTTCTACTTTTCCTCGACATCTCTCCTCAATTTTCTGTTTATACTAACTACTAGATTAATCTAAAATAATTTAGTAGCAAATTATAAACCAAATTGGGGACCTAAATAGTCATGAAGACATATGTGCTAATACTAGCGTTGCTTGCAGTGTCATCAGGCTCTTTTATCAATAATTCATTTGCTGAAATTTCTGAGAATCAGATATTTCTTTTAGAAGGGTCAGGATTTGCAGTGACCGAAGACTTTATCAAAATATCCGAAATTGATTTCGGTTTGTCATCTCAGGATCAACGTGGAAGTACAGTCAACTTTCTTACAGAAGACGGTTTCATCACATTAGATGATGAAGAGTTTGTAGTTTCTAATTTAGAGGGAAAATTTTTGCGTGAGGGCAAGTACATTAGAATAAATGGCGAGATTGAGAGCTTAAGTGGATTTGATACTTCGATTAGTTTCTTTGGCAGATTGATTGATGAAAGCAAAAATGCGTCCGTTTATGGTTTTACTGGAAGAATTACAACCCCTGATGATACTTTTAAGATAATCTACACAACAAAATTATCTACACTCTCAAAAGTTGATCCTACTCCAACAGGAACCGAAAATTCCGATGTTAATACCCTTCATATTCTTCGCGGTTCATCATCTCAAGGGATCGTAGATACTTATATTGACACAAGTAATATTAGAGAAAATTCTGCGGCATCACGAAATGCAGATGATCCATTTAATTTTAGATACTTCTCACAAGATAGGATTTCAATAGAACCAGGCACTATGATTACAATAGTAAACGATGATGTGATATCTCATAGTGTCATTAGTGGTAAAGAAAATTATGGAGATCGACATGACCCATTTACGCCTGACGGCAGAATTTCTACTGGGGAAATCTTACCTGGTGAGTCAGTTAACGTACTATTAGATGACGCAGGATTTTACAGATTATATGATCCTGATTATCCTTGGATGAAAATTATAGCTTACGTATTTCCAAATTCAGATAGTTTGACTCTTGGTGAAGGACAAAATTCAGGTAACTAGGTTTCCCATTGCCATCTATAATTCATGTATGAGTCTAGACTGGTTTGGTCAAATACCATTACCGACAAATCAGAAAACTCTTTTCCTTCTAAGTCTTTGACGGTTCCTACAAAACTGGTTTCATAATCTGTTGTGATTGCTTCAAAAACGTGAACTTTCATTTTGGCAGTATCAAAATCATGTTCCCTCAAGTACACTGCTATTTCAGATTGCATGAAATGTTTATCCGGTTGCTTTGGCCATGGTCGTGGAACCAAAACCACACTAAAACCATCAATTAATGCTTTTTGTAATTCTAATTTCTTATCCTCAATTGGTGTTGTAACATGCATCGTAATTACCTTGGACTTATCAAGAGGAACCTTTGCTCTTGCCGCAGCCACCTGAATTGAACTAATTCCTGGAACAACCTCTATTTCACCAAAAATCTCTATTAATCTATCAACAACTTCTGATTCTGAAAAATTCACATCGCCGGTAAATGGAATCACCAATGTCCTATTGCCTAGTTCTGGAAGAATTTTTTGATATGAACTTTCTTGATCATTCATGGTTATTTCATAGATCTCTTTTCCTTTAATCAAATGCTGTATTGTTTTTAGGGTGTATTTGTAACCAATAACGATATCACAGTTCTGCACAATTTCTCTTACAATTTCTGTTACGTATTTTGGAGAACCAGGTCCAACGCCTACAGCAAAAACTTTTCCCAATCTTATTTCGTAAACCTTTGCCTGTCTTTAATATATTGCACAAAAGGCTTCCAATCCACTTTCATATACTTTGTAGGCTCTTTTGCAGGATACTTTACCCAATCTTGGGCAATTGAATATTGAAACTTCTCATCCTTTTCATCTGTATGAAATTCTAATTGTAATGAACTTCCCCAATCTTTTTCCGTAAAGTTAATGCTGGATATGTCGTCAAAAGACAATTCAGTATTTCGTCCGTCCTCCAAATCATTCATTAAATCTTTTTCATTGTAACCATCATGATGAATCATAGTATTTTTCGACTTTATGAAATTAATTACTTGTCTTTGAGTAATTGCTTTCCACCAGTTTATTTTTGATTCTGTCTTGTGCACGAACATCAAATGCTTGTCTGTCAATACCAGCATGCCTTCTTTACCGCCAATTGCAAAAAACTTTTTTGATTCTCTCCATACTGAAACTAAATGTGCCTGAATCTTCTCATCAGGTTGCATGTTGATTAATTCATTTAACTTTGTTAAAAACTAATACAATTGGCTTTTAAGTAACGATTCTTGAGAAAATTTATTGAATAAAATATTCTTGGTTTTGACGGTTTTATTATTTACAATTGGTTTTGGAAATTATGCGTTTGCACAATATGATGATAAATTAGTTGTCTTGGAAACCAATCTTGGAAATATAGTGATCGACTTTTTCCCAAATGATGCACCAAATCATATTAAAAATTTTATTGAGTTGGCTGAATCTGGCTTTTATGATGGGGTAATCTTTCATAGAATAATACCTGGATTTATGATTCAAGGCGGTGATCCAAACACAATAGACGGTGATCCAAACACATGGGGAACCGGTGGTCCAACTACGAGTGTAGATGCTGAATTTAATACAATTAAACACAATCGTGGAATTGTTTCAATGGCAAGATCAGCTGATCCTAACAGCGGAGGTTCTCAATTCTTCATCGTGCACGGAGATTCCAATTTCCTTGATGAGCAATATACCGTATTTGGTAGAATTGTAACTGATGAAAGTTTTGAAACACTTGATAAGATTGCTGGAGTTGAAACAGAACCCGTAGATAGACCTGTGAATTCTGAACAAGTCAAAATCATAAAGGCTACCGTTGTAAATCGTTCTGATGTATCAAATATTCTTGAATTGCAAGATCCTGAACGTACACAGTCGGTTGTAACTCCTTCTACAGGAAATCAGAAATATGAAAGCAGTGAACATGAAATTGGATTTAGTGTGCCCGAAGGATGGTTATTGCAAAATCCTGACAAAGTTGACGAAAGTTCTCCCGATGTAGTTGCAGTTGGACCAAAAATAGGAATTATGAATCCAGTTATTTCGCTTTTAGTACAAGAAACCGATCAAAGAACTTTAGATGATCTTATTTCTGAAAAAACCGAAGCGATTAAACCCGTTATAGAATCAGGAAATTTAAAAATTATTTTACAGGAAAAAATTATTTTGCATGGAAATAAGGCATATGTAACAGAAGCGGAAGGATCTTTTTTAACAAACGATGAGAAGTTTGACGTGAAATTTAAAGAAGTAATGATTTATGATTCTGAAAAATTCTACATTCTTGCATATAGTAATGGATTAGATGATTTCAGCGCTCAACTACCAAGATTTGATGAAACAGTTGATTCATTTGAAATATTGTCACAAAATGTATCGGTGGATGAATCAGCTGAAGAAGTAGGTGGGTGTCTAATTGCTACGGCCACGTTTGGAACTGAATTTGCACCACAAGTGCAGCAATTAAGAGAAATTCGAGATAATACTATTCTGTCAACCAAATCTGGAATTGCATTCATGAGTGGATTTAATCAGTTATACTATTCATTTTCACCTACGATTGCAGATTTAGAACGTGAGAGCCCTATTTTTAAAGAACTTGTAAAAGCCTTAATCACTCCAATGCTGTCTACATTATCAATTTTAAATTTTGTAGAAATTAATTCCGAAGCAGAAATGCTATCGTACGGAATTGGAATAGTTCTATTGAACGTTGGAATGTATTTTGGTGCACCTGCAATAATTATTTATAAAATTAGAAAATAAATTACCAAACGTCATCTACTTCGTCAAGCAGTCTGTATTCTTTTCCTGGTTCACGTTTCATCAATTTCAGTCTTGAGATGTCTCTATCAAAGAACAAATCTATTGTCCAGTCAAGAAAGACACGCGTCCTCTTGTCAAAAGTTGAAATTTTTGAGAGGTATACATTTCTCCAGATTAACCATGCCCAAAATCCGGAGATATTCATTCCCAAAAATGTAGCAATTCCTGATCTTTTTCCAATAATTGCCATTTGACCTTTAGAATGATAGACAAATTTTTCTTTTTCAGAATTTTTAATTAATGATATCAAGTTTTTTGCAGCTATTTTTGCTTGAGCTTCCGCAATTTGAGCAGTGGGAGGGAATGGTCTTTGTGTTTCAGGATTTAAAAATAATGCACAATCTCCAATTGCAAATACTCCTGGAAAGTCTGGAACTTCAAGATAATCATTAACAATGAGTTTTCCCTTTTCTGTCTTGAACATTGATCTCTTGATTGTATTAACTGGAGTAACTCCAGCAGTCCAAATCAATGTTTTTGTAATGATTGAATCAACTTGAGATGTATCGATTGAATCTTTTGGATTTTCATCCAATGATTTGGTAGTAACTTCACTTCCGTCAAAACTGGTAACTGCTGTCTTCAGTCTAATGTCAATTCCTCTCTCAACCATCTTATCTTTTGCAAAATCTGCTAGCTTTTCATTAAATCCAGGCAAAATCATTCCTAAAGCTTCTAACACAATTACTTTAAGATCATCCTTATGGATTGTAGGATAATATTTTCGTGCATCTAAAAGAAGATCCATAAGTTCTCCGGCAGTCTCAATTCCTGCAAAACCGCCTCCAACTACGACAAAGTTCAAAAAACTTTTTCGAAGAATCGGATTTGTTTCATTCTCTGCTTGCTCAAGCATATCGATTACTCTATTTCTTAGCATGACAGCATCATTGAGTGTCTTCATGGTGTATGCATTTTTTTCGACATCGGACATCCCAAAAAAATTGGTTTCACTGCCAAGTCCAACTATGAGAAAATCATAATGTATTGATATGCTTCTCTTATCCCCTGTCCCCCATAATGTTACAAGTTTTCCATACGGATCAATATTTTTTATTCTGCCTTCATAGAATTTTGTTTTTTTACAAATTGTTCTAATGGGCAAAACTATGTGTCTGGTTTCAATCATTCCTGATGCTACTTGTGGCAGCATTGGTGTGAATAGTAAAAAATTATCTTCACTTATCATCACTAATTCAATCTCATTATCATTTCCAAATTTTGATTCTAATTGTCTGGCACATTCTACTCCTGCAAATCCACCACCTAAAATTACAATTTTTTTCTTTTTATTTTTAGCCAATTGAATTCTTTTCACAAATTGTATCCATATATGCTATAAGAGTAATTTTCACCCAAATTATGAGTATTCTTAGGTTCTCATAATATCTGAATGTAAAATATCGTATGCCCTTGACGAATTTCTCTCATTTAGAATTATGATGATGCTATCTTGACTAAAAAATGCATTTACTAACTCTATCCCATTTGCATGTAAAATTTCAGCAACGTAGGATACTACATCTGATTGGTTTTGGGAGTTGGGTATTGAAATTCTGATCTTTGCAAGACCTGTACTAAACATATCATCTCTTTCTGATACGCTATTGAAAATCTCTCTGATATCTTCCATATCTTCTGTAAGGAATCTAAACGAATCAGCTAGTCTAAAAAATTCATAATTGTTTGTTATCTTAGAGAATTTGTCTAAAATTGTCATTGGATCCATCTGATTTGAATCCTTTATTGAAAATTTGACGTCCATAATCCCATCTGTTAAAGCCAATCTGGCACTTTTTAAAACAGATTCTTCTTTCACTTCTTCCTTAATTTCAAATGAATCTGCATATCTTTTGATTGCAACTACTACGGTATTCAAGTTGACAGAATTTCCTAGAATTTTTTCTATTTCTGGTTGAATTTTTACTGCTAATGCTGTATAGTTGATCAAATCCATTTTCATACAATCGTAGATTGAACGATTTCTGGTAATTATTTCCCTTACAACTTCGGGTATGGACATACTTGAAGTCCTCATAAGAGTATAATTTGATGTCAATTATAATAGGATTATGTAATAAATATGATATAATTTAATAATATTTATATAATGTAATACCTATTACATAATGTAGGTAAATATGACAATGTTCTTTGATGATGAATATGATAGAATCTTCAAAAGAATGTCAAACTCTTTTTTCAACATAGATGACGTTTTTGAGGAATTCGAGGGAAATGGTTCTGAATCTGGTCCGTATTATTACGGTTATACAATGACTGTCGGTCCAGATGGAAAACCTGTGGTAAAGGAATATGGAAACGTCAAACCAGGCTTACTTCCAACTTCTGAGACACGAGAACCACTAGTCGATACAATTGTCGACGAAAAAGAAAAAGTAGTAAAACTCATAGCTGAGATGCCGGGAGTTGAAAAGGCTGATGTCAAAATTGTTGTTGAAAACAAGACAGTCAACCTTTCAGCAGAGCATGATGACAAAAAATATCATGTTAAAGTTCCATTACAATACAAAGTAGATGAGAATTCTGCAAAAGCCTCTTACAAAAACGGAGTTTTACAAATTGTCTTTAAATTGGTTGAAGAAGAAAAACCAAAAGGCAAAACGGTGGAGGTTGAATAACTCCCCTCTTTATTCTTGAGGTAATGATATGAGTGAAATAATTTTAAAAATTGAAGAGAGTCCACAACAACATGTTAGGCGAGGTAGAGCCATAGTTGATCCTAAAATCATTGAGGATCAAAAATGGAATACAGGACAAATACTAGAACTAACATACAACAAAAAAACACATGTAAAACTTTGGCCTGGTGTACCTGAAGAATACGGTTCAGGTATTATCAAAATAGATGGAATGACAAGACAAAATATTGGAGCTGGAATTGGTGATAAAATTTCACTAAAAACAGTTGAAGCTGTAAATGCTGAACAAATTATTTTATCACCAACTGAAA
Organism: Candidatus Nitrosopumilus sp.; assembly: GCA_029263475.1. Taxonomy (GTDB): domain Archaea; phylum Thermoproteota; class Nitrososphaeria; order Nitrososphaerales; family Nitrosopumilaceae; genus Nitrosopumilus. The sequence goes on along the minus strand of JAJCXK010000070.1, from coordinate 1,414 downwards.
AAATTGCTGCAGAAGGATTACAAGAATATATGATTTACAACTATCTTAATCATGTATTTACAACTGGAGATTCGGTATCTCTTAACACACAGATGGGAGGTAGAATTCAATTTGTTGTAACTAGTACTAATCCATCAAAACCAGTTTTGGTTACAGAAAATACCATTTTCAAGCTTGGTGTAATGACAAAGGCAGTTGATTCATCATATCCAAGAATTACATATGATGAGCTTGGAGGCCTAAAAAATGAAGTTCAGAAAATTCGTGAAATGGTAGAACTACCCATGAGACATCCAGAATTATTTGACAAAATAGGTGTGGAAGCACCAAAAGGCGTATTGTTGTATGGTCCTCCAGGAACTGGAAAGACACTACTAGCAAAGGCTGTAGCTGGAGAAACAAATGCTCACTTTATCTCCCTAAGCGGTCCTGAAATTATGGGCAAACATTATGGAGAAAGTGAAGAGAGAATTAGGGAAATCTTTACTCAGGCTGAAGAAAACGCTCCTAGCATAATTTTCATCGATGAGATTGATTCAATCGCTCCAAAAAGAGATGAAGTTTCTGGCGAACTAGAGAAAAGAATTGTTTCACAATTACTAACTCTAATGGATGGAATGAAATCTAGAGGTAAAGTTGTTGTAATTGCAGCTACTAACAGACCAGACTCAATTGATCCCGCACTTAGAAGACCAGGAAGATTTGACAGAGAAATTGAGATTGGAATTCCTGATGACGAAGGAAGATTTGATATTCTTTCAATTCATACACGTGGAATGCCAATTGATCAAAAAGTAGATCTAAAACAAATCTCAAAAACCACACATGGATTTGTAGGAGCTGATTTGGAAGTATTATCTAAAGAAGCCGCAATGAAAGCTCTACGTAGAATTCTACCCGAGATTGACTATGATGAAGAAAAAATTTCATCAGAGATACTTGAGAAGATCCAAATCACAAGCGATGACTTTATGGATGCATTAAAGGAAGTTAGTCCTAGTGCACTAAGAGAAGTTCAAATCCAAGTTCCAAACGTAAGTTGGGATGATGTTGGAGGTTTAGATGAACTAAAAGAAGAACTCAAGGAAGCCGTTGAATGGCCAATCAAATACAAGGATGCATATGATTATGTAGATGTAGAAGCACCAAAAGGAATTCTACTGCATGGCCCTCCTGGAACTGGTAAGACAATGATAGCAAAAGCTCTTGCAAAAATGACAGAGTCTAATTTTATCAGCATCAAAGGTCCTGAACTACTCTCAAAATGGGTAGGAGAATCTGAAAAAGGTGTCAGAGAAATATTCAGAAAAGCACGACAAGCGGCTCCATGTATTATTTTCTTAGATGAAGTTGATGCACTTGTTCCAAAAAGAGGAAGTGGAGGTTCTGATTCACATGTTACAGAAAACATAGT
>JAJCXK010000069.1 GCA_029263475.1 Candidatus Nitrosopumilus sp. | reverse complement strand
TCCGTCAGTGCGAAACTCATCTACGGTTTCACTCCAGTGTTTGTCCTTGTCAATTATCTCAATGAAGTAGACAAAGGGGACAGATTCATCCAAATCTGATTTAAAGTGGACCTTTATGTCATATTTTTGGCCAACGATCAGATCATGCATGTCATTGCCGTTGTTTTCATTTGAATCAAAGATCCCATAGTCTATTATCGTCACACCGACGGGGGATGGTTCATTTGCAAAAGCAGGAACTGTAAATCCAATTAAAACCAAGAAAAGTACTAAAAAATTCAAACTTGTTTAGGGGTTAAATCAGAAGTTCATAAATAATTCCAATTTTTTCTTTTTCTTCAAAAGCACAATCCTGCAATATTTTTTATACATGACTGTCAATACAGCATGTATGCTTGCATACCGAAACAGCACAAAGATAGTAGGAGACATACTTGAATTCACTGAGCAGACAGGACAGCAGGGTATCAATACAACATCGCTACTCGCAAAGGCAAACCTGTCTCACACAAGACTGTCCAAGTTCATGAAAAACCTGACTGGTGCGGGACTGATTGCCACAAAGGAGATAGATAAGAAAAATGCATTTGTAATCACGCAGAAGGGAAGGCAATACCTGGAGTCATATCAGAAATTCTCAGACATTGCAGAGTCATTCGGGCTGGAACTTTGAAAAAAGTATTCTTAATTTTGTTAAATTTTAAGAATTATCAGTTTTTATTTCATCATCCAAACGATACAGGCAAAGTGTTTGTGTATATTCCTAAAATCCAAAAGATTCCCATTACTGTCAGGCTGATTGCAACCAGTTTCTTATGATTTCTGCCAAATGCCAAGTAAATGCCAGAGAAAACAAACCAGACAGGTATCAGGGAAAAAATGAATAATGCGCGGTATTTCGAGAATGCATTGTCATGAATTTCTTTTTCCACTGTGCATGTTCCATCCATTAGTTTGGCACCATTACTACAGATTTGCCCATCCGTAAATTCTGCATGATGATGCAGTTCGGGCATTGGTTCCGGATCTGGAATGGGTTCTTGAGCAAATGCTGAGTAATTTGACAAGAATAAGACAAGTGAAAAGATAGTTGTCAAAAGCCTAGTCTTCATTGACACGAAACCACCAACAGTCGTCCATGATATTCTTCGACATCATCTACGAAGATTAATTCTGCAAGTGCTTTGACGATATCTGGCCTGTCTTGTTCTAACGTCCATGAACCGTCCATTGAAATTTTAGTTTTATTTTCCCCCATATCTGTTAGCAAGATGTCTCTATCAGGCACATCATATGCTGCTCCAAACTTGGCAATCTCGCCGAGTAAAATTAATCTTAGTGATTCTTGGTCTATCTTTTCTTTTGTCTTTACAATCAATTCTGTATCGCACCAATTGTCATTTTCAGGCACATCGTCAGACCATTTGCCAGTTGAATTAGTTACAGGGCCAACATGTTGCCATTCACAATAGTTTTCATCCCAGTTATGCGTGGAATTACTTTTGTTCAGATTACCTTTGGAGTCAAATCCATCTGCACCGCAGAAAGAGAATTGAAATTGAGTCCATATTCTTTCAATCAGTTTAGTTTTGGTCTGTTCAGTAACACATGCAGGAGAGCCATCATGTCTTGCAACAAGAACCAATGATTCTCTGCATTGTATCTCTTCAATTGGAATGCCTGATCTGAATTGCTTGAGTGGTGAAATAATGTAAGAGTAAGGAGGATTGTGGAAAACATCGCATACCCCGTCGTTGTCTTTTTCGCCAGTTAGATGGTAACTGCCAATTATTTTGACTTTGCTTGTCTCCTCTGGGAAATTCACAGTTACTGTGTTTCCAACAATTGAAACGTCATCCCATTCATTCCCGTCAACGAGTATCATGAATATCCCTCCATACATCTTGCGAGGCAAATCCAACTGTAAAACACCCATGCCTGTGGACGTGATGGATATGTCAAGTGAGGCCTCATCACAGTTTAGACTGATATCATTAATTGTTGCGCCGGTTATTTTGTATGGCATGACGTATTTCATCGGATTCTCAGTTATCGTAAATGTGCCATCATGGTCTTTCATGTCGAATTCTTTTTCTGCAATTGCAGTCCCCGTAAATCCTAAAGACAGTGCAATTCCAACAATCATCAAAAGTTTGGCGTTCATTTATTCAGACTGTATTTAGCAAGTTCATAAATAGTTCTAATCTTGTATCAGAAAATCTAATTTTCATTTTCTTTTTCTCCAAATCACAAAAATAACTCCAATGATAATGCCCACAATCAGTACTAAGAGAAATGTAAAGTCGATGTATATTTGTCCCAGTGGAACATGATTATTTCTCAAATTCTGTTGTACATCTGAAAAAAACCTTTCAAAAGTTACATCATCTATGGATTTTCCGTCACGATTTAGAACCTCTCCCTGATAAAAATAATAAGTATGAACGTTGGAATGAGCACGTGTAGGATCTACATCTAGCCATTCATTCAAAGTTCCATTATCAATTGAAGATAACATTTCATTCTTTTTGACTTCCATCCCTTCTGAACCCTTGTAATCATAATATTCTGACCATCTTTGTTTCAGATGATCAAATGAACATCCGCCAGGACAATAGGGAGCTCCTGGCCATTCGTTAGGTGTAGGAGGTGCAAAAATATTCGATATTGGGAATAGTATTGAAATTACAAATAAGACTATCAAAAGTCTACTTTTCATTTTCTTATGCACACAAAACTCTTGATTCTTCTATGGAATTAAATTCAAAGGTATGCATAAATGACGTCAAGTAAGGTCCCTCATTTTCAAGGGTTTTGCCCCAAATTCCCCCAACACTAATCCTGCTTGTATTTTCATCAATTGATTTTATGGTAATTCTTCGTTCTACAACATCATATTCTGAACCAAACTCCGAAATCTTTTGTCGAATTTTTTCCGTAACTAACTGAGTGTTTATTGGATTGGTATGATGAACTATCCAACTAGTTGAACACCATCTATCATTTTGAGATGAACGTGGATAACCTTCAAAAAACACAGGATTGGATTCTCCAATTTCTTCTGACTCTGCTCCATCAAATGATTCTTTTAATTGGTAAACAAAGTCATCAAAATTATTTATTGAGGGGCTGGCAACAGACACCCCAATAAAGAATGTCAGTATCCCGGAAATTCCAATAATTATCAA
>JAJCXK010000068.1 GCA_029263475.1 Candidatus Nitrosopumilus sp. | reverse complement strand
GGTCTTGTATGGCCTCCTATTCCGCCAACGTCAGCTTTGATAACCGAAACTGTGATCTTCATGGGTGTACTCTTTACTCCCTTGATTTATGTGTATTTTTTTTGAGGTCATGATCCTGATGACTTTGGAGAAATGATGTTTTCAAAATCAACGATCTTAAAATTATTTGAATTACGTGTATTTTCAAAATTAATTATTTTAGAATTATTTTAAAAAATGTAATTTTTTTTTCAAAAATTCATAACAGTAATAAATGCCATTAGATGTTTTGGTGATATGGCAGATAAACAACATTTGAACCTGATCATAACAGGTCATATTGATAATGGTAAATCTACAACTATGGGGCATTTTTTGATGGATCTTGGAGTTGTCGATGAAAGAACAATTGCAGCACATGGTGTTGAATCCGAGAAGACTGGAAAAGGTGATACTTTCAAGTATGCTTGGGTCATGGATAACATTAAAGACGAAAGAGAAAGAGGTATTACAATTGATCTTGCATTTCAAAAATTTGAATCTGCAAAATACTTCTTCACTTTAATTGATGCTCCTGGTCACAGGGATTTCATTAAAAACATGATTACTGGTGCATCTGAAGCAGATGCAGCCATTCTGGTACTTTCTGCAAAGGAAGGAGAGACTGATACTGCTATCGCTGCAGGTGGTCAGGCCAGAGAACATGCTTTCTTACTAAAGACCTTAGGTGTTGGTCAACTCATCGTTGCAATCAACAAAATGGATGCAGTTGAGTACAAAGAAGATGCATTCAAGGCAGCCGTAGAGAAAGGTCAAAAACTAGTAAGATCTGTAGGATACAAGCTAGATAATGTCCCATTTGTTCCGGTTTCTGGATGGAAGGGAGACAATTTAGTTAAAAAATCTGAGAATATGGATTGGTACAAAGGCAAGACACTACTTGAAGCATTTGATGACTTTACAGTAGCTGAAAAACCTGTTGGTAAACCATTACGTGTTCCAGTTCAAGACGTCTATACAATTACCGGTGTCGGTACTGTGCCTGTTGGTAGAGTTGAGACTGGTACCATGAAAGCAAATCAGAAAATTATTGTAATGCCTTCTGGCGCACTTGGTGAAATTAAGTCTATTGAGACTCACCATACTGAGATGCCAACTGCAGAAGCAGGTGATAACATTGGTTTTAACCTTAGAGGTATTGAAAAGAAAGATATCAAAAGAGGTGATGTCCTTGGTACTCCTGATGCACCACCAAATGTTGCAAAGGAGTTCAAAGCACAGATTATCGTAATTCACCATCCGACTGCAATTGCACCTGGCTACACTCCAGTAATGCACGCACATACTACACAAGTCGCAGCAACCGTTACTGAATTCCTCCAAAAGATCAATCCGGCAACTGGTGCAGTTGAGGAAGAAAATCCAAAGTTCCTTAAAGTTGGAGATTCTGCAATAGTAAAAATCAGACCTGTAAGGCCAACTTGTATTGAAACTTTCCAAGAATTCCCTGAGATGGGTAGATTTGCCCTTAGAGATATGGGTGCCACTATCGCAGCAGGTATTGTGAAAGAGATTACCGAAGAGTACAAACCATAGGCAGATTTTATGACTCAAACTGCCCGTGTCAAACTCACTTCAACCAGTCTTCCAAAATTGGATGACGTTTGTGGAGAAATCATGGGTATTGGTAAAAAGACAGGAGTTAAGGTAAAAGGTCCTACTCCTCTTCCTGTTAAGAGACTACATGTTGCCACTAGAAAGTCACCTTGTGGAAGCGGCACTGAAACCTATGAGAAATGGGAAATGAAAATGCACAGAAGAATTATCAATATTAACGCTGATGACAAAGCAATTAGACAGCTAATGAGACTAAAGATTCCTGATGATGTATACATTGAACTGTCGTTGACATGATTTTGGTATCCTTAAATTATAGAAATCTTGATGATTAACATGGTTGAAGAAAATATTGAAGAAGAAATTGAAGAGACTCCTGTTGAGACCTTTGAGGTAAATTATTCTTGCTTGAGATGTGGAACCAGTGTATCTAATACCGAGCTATCTCGATTGCCTGAAATTAAGTGCATTTGTGGGTTTAGAGTATTTACCAAGGATAGACCTCCTGTAGTAAAAACTGTAAAGGCAATTTAACTATCTGTCTCTCTTGTAACTGTGTTCTCTTTGCAAATGAGTCCTCATATCTTCCATGTTTGAGAAATACTTGCTACATTCCTTGCAGTCATACTGCAGGTCCTTTCCATGTACGATTTGCTTGTGATTCATGACCTCTTCCTCTTGGGAGAACTTTTTCTCACAAATATCACATTTGATTTTCTTAAAAAAACCCAAGTTTATCCGAACTCTGACTTTTTCTTGTCCCAGCACTTTCTGCAAAGCTGACCCTCTATCTTCCATCCGTCCTTTGGATTGTATCTGATCAGACCCATCTTTCCACCGCACAACGAACAAAAGTTCTTCTTCTTGCCATGGTCTTCCTCTTTCTTGTCAAAGCATTTCTTGCAAAGCAGTCCCTCCATGTCCCATTGCCACCTCGGTTCCCATAGATCCGTAATCTTTTGCGTAACTCCACATACAACGCATGGCTGTCTAACCTGACCCTCATAGTATTCCTTTGACTTGTCAAAATGACAGTCTCCGCAAAGCGAACCCTTGATGTTCCACTCTTTTTTTGGCTTGTGCTTGTGAGTCAGTTCCTTTTTGCAAACACTGCAAAATGACTGCTTTTTACTGAATAACCCCATTTCTTTGATCTATGTGGTGCGCCATATTCTATAAATGTAAATAAAATAAAAATGACAAAAAATGCTTATTTGTTTAAGATTTTTTCAAGAGCCTGACTTGCATTAAGCATACCGTTTCTCTTGGCAAATTCTTCGATCATTTTGTACTGTTTTTCGGTAAAACATACTGGCATTGAGCGATTTTCCATATGCGTTGTTTGCATTTTTTACTAATATCTTTTTCTCTTGAAAGAGGATCTTGTATGACTTCCTGTATTCCAAATCTTGGATCCCTTGGACATTTTTTACCATATTTCATGAATGGCCAAATTGAATTTTATAGTCAGTCTCATGCTTTTGAATCGTGAAGAACTGGGGATTGATATTTGGATTGATCTCAACGCTAATTTTTGTAACTGTAATTATATCCATCGCCTTGCCCGGACTTACCAAGCATCTGGATGATGAAGAACAGAGAAACCTACTTGATGAAACTGATGGCGTACACAAACTGATGTGCGGAATACCTGACAAACTTGAGATGATCTTTGACTCCATAGATGCAATATCTTCTGAAAAATTTGACAACCGGGCCAAGGGGATTTACCAACAGATGCAGTGGGGAAAAGGTATTGAAAGTTGCGATGTTGTTTACTTTTACGATCAGCTAGACCTAGAGCAAAAAAAGAAGCTGAACTGGTTGGAACTGTCTTGCGATGCCTCTCTGTGCTAGTCTGATCATCACATGTGTAGATTACTCTGAATTTGTGTGACATTTTTTTATTTTCCTGGACGTTAGTGACTCTTTGAGAATGTGTTAATTCTGAACTTGTCGTTGGAAAGATTTTTCAAGTCTGTTTTCCTATTTGGAATGTGGTAAAGAAGCGACAGATTTTGGTAATTGGTCATAATACAAACGGGTGCACCCCGGAACATGAAAAGGTGGCATACGATGTTGGATTGGAAATTGCAAAGTCCGGTTCCGTTCTGCTGACCGGCGGTTTAGGTGGGGTGATGGCTGCTGCATCTCATGGTGCAAAGGATGCTGATGGCCTGACCATTGGAATACTACCTCAGGATGACGCAAAATTTGCCAACGAATTTTGCGATATCGTGATACCTACGGGTATGGGATTCACTCGTGACTTTTTGAATGCATTGAGTGCTGATGGAATAGTTGTAGTGGGCGGAGGTTCTGGAACTTTATCTGAAGTTTGCGCAGCATACATGCATAAAAAACCGATGGTTGCCATTAGAAACCTGCACGGCCCCGTAGCGCAGTACATTGACGGATACCTGGATCACCGGAAAAACATGAAACTTGTAGGTGCAGATAACGCACAGGACGCTGTAAAAAAGATCATAGATCTGATTGTTTTGTGATGAAATTGCAATTGTCCTGTACAATGAATGTTTTGGAATTCATGCTATTCTTTAATTAAAAGTATGAGTATAATGTTCTGTGGTAATTCAAAATGATGAAGAATGTAAAAAACTAATTCAAACCTTGGATAAGGGATTGCCCTCGGAAATGATTGACGAAATAATTGTTTATCTTGAAAATACTGATAATTCCAAGTTCACAATTAAACTGATAAAATACTTGAACTCTCAGAATATACAATCAAGACACTCACTCTGGGCACTTGGGAGTCAAATTGCGATGATTGGTGAGGATGTTGAAAAAATAAAGCAGCACTTGGGAATTCAATAAGTCGTTTTATTTAGAAATTAAATGAATTGCGTAGGACTGGATGACTTACCACATTGGCATTTTTCACCGTGAAGCCGTGGGTTTTAATTCTGCATACGGTTGCTGTGTCTGGCCTTGCAATCTATTGCATTGATACCAGCAAGGGATCTGGCCTGTAAAACTCCCCATGCTCGTCTGCAAGCTTGTTTAATTCATCTACAATGTTCTTGATTCCAATTTCTTTTGCAGTTTCAAACAGCGGCTTTTTCAATCCCAATCCGAGCTGGGCTGCCTTTTCAATCTCTTCTATGTCGCTTGCACCGTTTGAGACAAGCCATGCTGCATTGTTTAGAATGTTTGCGACTATCTGAATTGGATTGCATTTTGCAGCTATCTCTTCAGAAAGTGCAACCCTCTCGTACTTGTCATCTGAATACTTGTAATAGCCTTCTCCTGACTTTTGTCCAAGCTTTTTCTCATCGAACATTTTCTCAACTAGTGGATGCGGATTGATTACCTTTTTGTCACGCAAGTGCATCTCTGAGGTTGCCTTGTGAATGACATCCATTCCAGTAAAGTCTGCAAGCTCGAATATTCCCATTGGGAATCCAAGCTTGAACTTAACTGCTGAATCAATCTCTTCTAATGTCGCGTTGGTTCTGTCCATTACAAAGCACGCCTCATGAACCATCGGGATAAACAGCCTGTTGATGATGAATCCTGGAACGTCTTTTCTGCATAGCACGGCCTGCTTGTTGACTGACTTTACGTATTCTTGGGTAAGGTCTGTAATCTTCTGAGATGTCTTTTCCCCTGGAATGATTTCCACCAGCTTCATCAGCTGAGGCGGATTGAAAAAGTGAATTCCTATGAATTTTTCTGGACGTGATGTGGTGTTTGCTATTTCGGTAATCGGAAGTGTGCTTGTGTTCGATGCGAAGACCACTTCTGGTGCAGCAGCCTTGTCTAGTTCTGCATAGACTTTTTTCTTCAGATCCATTATCTCCGGAACTACTTCGATTACCATTTCAGCATTTTTGACTGCCTCGTTTAGATCCACTATCGGTGTGATTCTTGCAAAAATTGCTTCGCCTTCTTCTTTGGATATCTTTTCCTTGGAGACCATCTTGTCCAGACTCCATTTGACTTTCTCCATTGCCTTGTCCAAAAATTCTTGCTTGATATCTCGCAATACTACGTTGTATCCTGCTGTAGCTGAAACCTGGGCAATTCCATGTCCCATTACTCCCGAACCTAAAACTGTGATGTTTTTTAATATCATGATTGTCCAAAAATCTGACATCCTTTATAATAATTTGTACGGCCTCCTTTTTCAAACACTGTTCCAAAAAACACGTGATCTCGAAACTGCTTTGCTTACTATGTTATCATTTTACTTCGGTTCTCATTTACTATGTTCATGCCTGCTGGCATTGAATTTTTTTGATATCTGAAAATGGCATGTGTGGTTGTGTGATGTACTTTGGGGATAATTCGAGAATATTCACATACGTTTTAATGTATTTCCGAGATTTAAGATGGTATGGGACTATTCAATCGTAAGAAAGACGATGAGAATAAGACGAAATGCGATGTATGTGGCACTGATCTGCATGATCCAGAACGCTTGAAAAAACACATGAAAAAGGCTCACGGGAACATACCCGAAAAGAAGCTGGATCCAAATGCGGGCGATGGCGGCACTTGGTAGCATGGAGTTAAACTCTAGCCAGAAAACCAGTTTGGTAGCAGTTGGCGCATTTGTAGCTGCGGGCATTGTTTTGTCTACTGTTGTTTTTCCATTTTGGAATCTGATTCGCGAGGACGTGTACGAGGACGTAACCATTCTGACAAACGATAATGGAATTTGCTATGTTGAAACCTCTGACAGTGTACCAAAGACCATTGAAGGTTGCATCAATGAAGCAGGCGACAAAGTCACCATCAAATTCGGAGACGGTCTGGCGTGGGCTACTGTTGTGAATCCTTGATGAGTGCTTTAATATTTTGAAAATCTGCGTGGATGTGTGTGATGACTGATTGTATTTTTTGCAAAATTATTTCAGGTGAGATTCCTACAAAAATTCTGAGTGAGACTATACATTCCATCTCATTTTTGGATGCCTTCCCTCTGGCAAAAGGTCATGTGCTTGTTATTCCAAAAAACCACTATCAAAAGATTCAGGATATGGACAAGGATGAAAACGCTGATTTGTTTTCTCTTGTGCATGCAATGACTTCCAAAGTTGATTCCATGACTGGTGCGACATTGATGGCGATACATAATGGAAAAGATGCAGGACAAGAAGTGCCACACGTGCATGTGCATCTGGTCCCGCGCAGCATGGGTGACTCTGCAGGTCCGATTCACGACATGTTTGGTCCTGCATCAAAATTATCCGAGTCTGAGTTAGACAGACTCTTTGACAAATTAAAAATCTAGTACGGGAATAGTCTTTCCCTGGTATCTGAATTCTCTACTCTGATTGCCTTGGTCGGACATGTCTGTGCCGCATTCATTATCTTGTTGATTCCAGCTCCCTTTTGATTGATTACCGATGACTTTGGATTTGACCTGCATTCTTTATTAATTTCAAAAACATCTGGCGCGATTATTTCGCAGCTGCAGCAGCCTATGCACAGACTTTTGTCCACGTCAACGAAAAGATTCGGCTGACTGTCTGGCTCCTTTGCTTTTTCATATTCTCCGTTACGTCCGTCTGGACGAACACGAGCGTTATAGTCCTCCCAAAACTTTTTCTCGTATTCTTTCCAAAAATCAGGATTCCCCTCTTCGAATTCGCGGGTGTATTTTCCCCAGTCCTGCTCTGGATTGCTTCCGTCATCGGGTGCACCCCATTGGGGCCTTCTTTTAAAGTCGTTTTTTGACTTGGCTTGTGTTGCTGCCTCTTGATATGATGAATCCTTACTTTCATTGGGATTTTTCTTGAGATGAGTGTAAGCTTCTGTGATCTTCTTGAATTCTGAATCCTCTGTTTTATCCTGATTCTTGTCGGGATGCACTTCCAGTGCGAGCTTTCTGTATGCTGCCTTGATCTCCTCCTGAGAAGCGTTTCGGGTCACGTTTAACACTTTGATTGCCTGGTATGCGTTCACTAGCAATACAGATTTGTCATATGATAAAAATAGTTTCACGTGATTTTGATGCGGATGACTCTATTCCAGCAATGTCTCGTCATCTGCCTTCCATGCGGGTTCCACGATACACAAAAATCTCAAATCATCTTTGCCTGAATTTGCAATGAACTGTTTGGAATTTGGTGGGACGTATACGGAGTCGTTTTTTTCAATGTCGTATGTATTTTCATCGACGCTTATCTTTCCCTTTCCTTGAAGTACATAGTATGTTTCAGATGATCTGATCCTGTGGAGTTTGGATTTTTTTCCAGGCTCCAATGTGAATTGTGCAAGGCTGTAGTTAATTCCGTTTAGCGTGTTGTGAGGATGAAAGTACTGTTTGATTTGGGTTCCCTCGTTTCCTTGAATCGAGTCTATTTCGGAATCTTTGCGTAGTGACATTGCATCTAAATAATTTCTAAAACTTTAATCTTAAAATCTAGATTATACTTTGGCATTGCAGTGTAAAATATGATTTGATTATATAAGCATCCTGTAAAGAATTCTTTTGATTTTTGAAAACGGCACAAAATTATCTGCGTCATTGAGGACATGCATCTGCCACGTCAATGACTTTGTCGTACCTTTTGAAATCAAGGATGAAAATGGCAAACTACCTTCAATTCTCCAAGACGTGCATTCTGTGATGCTGAAAGGTTGAAACAGTAGAACACTTTATGAAATGACTCCTCTTTGATTTCATCATGAATGGTGTCACGGTTCTCTTTGTTCTTAGCTGTATTTTTGTTCCCATGATGCTAATCTTAATAAACTATGAGTCAATTGATGATTTCTATGCATATTCAATTCCTTTCAATGATCTCAAAGTAGAACACATACAACACACATCTGATCCTGATATATTTCAAAAAATTAAACGGCAAGAAAATTCCACATGCTTTGTCACTCCATCCATGAATGAGTATTGCTATGAAAAACCAAGAGGTGGAACAGATTTTAAATTTTCACATCCTGTAGGATCCAACGGAATTAACGGGGAGATGCATTTTGAACCTGTGAGTGGTGCTGACGGATATTGGACAATGAGGAATATCGCTCCGATGTCTGACAGTTCTGCCCTGATAACTTTTTCAGACAATGGTGATCGTTATCCTCCAGAGACTCTTGCCGGATGGCACATTACTGGAGAATTTGAGTTTACAAGAATCGTGGAAAAATATGATACGTTTGTTGCATATTGTGCCGATAATGGAAAGAGTTTTCAGATTATGCAATACCTGGGAACTCTTACGGTGGAAGAAACAGACTGTGTGGCCACTTGGCATGTGGGTGCGACGTCTGAGCAAGGAATCAAATGCAAGTATCCTCAAATCATCCAACGCAGTTTTGATCACGACTTTGGAATATGATTGAAAAATGAAAAATGGATTTTTGGAAAACATTCGAAAAAGAATCATTCTTGTGACTCTGGGTATTGTGGGATACTATCTGCTTCCAGCAGCCATACACATCTTTTTGATACCTATGGAATCGTCGCCTTCAATCTGGACTTACTATCTGTTCAAAACAGCTTCTATTTCTTTTCTGATTGGATTTCTCTATCTGGCACTAGTCAAAGTAAAACCCTCACTTGTACCGAAACGAAAAAAATACCGACAAACAGTCGCAGCATTAATCATACTTTTCACAATTTTATCCGTATTGATACCTGTTGGATTGATTGTAAAGGATTGGACGCATGGATACTGCATTACAAGTTCTGGAACTACTCGTGAGGATGGAAAATTTTCTGGAACGGCATCTTATGGTGAAGGCTCTGAGTTTGAATGCGTGCGAAGCTGCGTGATGACTGGTAACGTGAGCATGGATGAGGAAAAATTCTGCAAGTTTGACGGTCTGTTTGGAGTCACCAATTGGGAAAAAACTCCCTCTGATTTTACAAATGTTAAAAATAAAATCTCATTGAATCCTCATACATGATCCAAGCAAACAAAATGTTCCTTGATTTTTTGAAATTGCAACTGCATTGCAACTCTATCGTGTTTCCTCAAAGTGGATTTGAATTGCTATGTCATCCACGTTGATTGTAGACCATTCATGTCCGATTTTCTCTAATCTTAATCTGAAATTAGAGTCCTCCAATTCAGACACGTCCCACTCTCTTCCCCATGTATCGTCTTGTCCTCCGAACTTGTGCACTGCGTCATCTGAATCACTCCAAATCTTTATCTTTTCAGTTGAGGTGTATGTTTTGCCTCCGTCCCAAGAAATCTCGACATTAATTCCAGAACCAAAGATTTCTGTATTTATGGCCGATGTGAATGCCTCGATGCCTGAAATGACCCTGTTATTAGGAACATTCTGGAAAAAACCATGCCAGTCTTGCATGCTGCCATTATCTGATGTGAATGAACCGCTGCCTGGGCTCAATTTGAAATCTATGTATGGATTATCCGTGACATCTTGCGGCACGTCCCATTGATCATAATCATCTCCTGAATGTGTGGGTCTGCAGTTTCTCAAATGGTTTTTGAATTACGGTTATTTTCCCCTTAACTTCTGGAGATGATTCTACGTGATAACTGTATTCTCCTGGATTCATCCATTTTCCATGAGAACGTTTTTCATTTATTGAGAAATAAAAGAGTCCATTGTCTTCTTGCATTGTTATTGGAACAATGTCCTGATTTTTCCAGGTGATCGTATTGTTGATGCCTTGAATGACGATAATTTCCTGGGGGATTATTTGCAACTCCAATTCAGGCTGAGATGCAAGTCCTGCTGGCAGTGTGACAGTAATGGGCGTTATGCCTTTGCTGTATTCTTTTGGAATGTGTCCCACGTATTCAACGGTGTGTAGATGATCCCATGCGTTAAATAAATTAAAAACAAATGGAAATAGTGTGCCTCCAAGA
This sequence comes from Candidatus Nitrosopumilus sp., assembly GCA_029263475.1. GTDB lineage: Archaea > Thermoproteota > Nitrososphaeria > Nitrososphaerales > Nitrosopumilaceae > Nitrosopumilus. Next base: position 10,319 of record JAJCXK010000068.1, on the reverse strand, counting down.
AAAACAGGTCCGAGAATTGCCAAAATAATTATTTTCTTCTTGTTCATGATGAATAAAATGATTCATGGGTTTACTTAAGTTCAATCTACTAACTGTTGATTCTGAAATTCTATGCGATGTTGTCAAACATATAATTTTGATTTCAACATTTTACATCATTTCTGTTCTTTGTTTGGCTGTGATTGGGTCTCTGATTTTTGGTTTGTTTGGAGAATTTTTAGATGTCGCAATTATTATGGTGGTTGTAATTGGATTTGCATATATTTTGGTGGCTGTGAATATTTTTTGGAATCTGAAGAAATAATTTGAAATGATCAAAATATCCTGTTTTGGGATTTTGCTTTCAATATATTTTTTGAATAAATACTTTGGAATAGTGTAATGATTAATTAAAAATAAATTCTATTCGACAATATAAATTGGAGAAATAATCCCAAATTCAATCATTAGGATTATGAAATAGGGAATTGAAAGAAAATTTATTCTAATTTAATTTTATTTGAAAATAAAGGAAAAAATAAATAAATGTTGAATATTTTCTTAATTGGACTTTTATTTCATTATTGTATAATATCACTGATAGAAATCAAATAATTCCAAACATTATAGGTGAAAACTACGCTGTAGTGATTTGTTGTAAAGTCGCAACAAAGTGGTTTTGGTTCCTATCTCCTCTTCATTTATCTTTAAACTCTGCATGTTTGTATTTTTTCTATAACTTGTATCGGATCTTAAGACCAAAAACGATTAGTTGCTTGGTGACAGTTCCAACATTTGTTTAGAATATTCTAATTTTGTATTTAGTTAATACTGATGATTTACATGAACAACTGATTAGTGCTGGTTATATTCAAAAATCACGTCATTATATCATGCAATGGTGCAACATTCTCTGTTTACCTTTTAACCGACCATAATCCTAGACAGAAATTAATGTGTCCATCTGTGCCCTAGTCTTCATTCATGGTACCATTGCACTTTTCACAAACGGCTTCTGGATGATTCTCATCTATAATTACCGTAACACCTGATGAGAAGCATTTTGAACACAATCCTTTCATGAGAATTGTCATTATCAAAGATGATATTTTGAAACTAATTGATGAAATTTGGTTCGATCCTGGTTGTCCAATCTCTGATTATTCCAAATTTTTGGGTTTCAATGCAAAATTACCGCACTTTTTACACCTATGTCTTATCAAATATTCTGTATGGGTTTGCATGCGATGTTTTGTGTATGTGCATTGTGTCCCGCAATCCACACATTCGGCAATTGAATCTTCTTTCATAGGTATATTGTAAAATTACCAATACAAATAATTTCATAATCGTAAAAAAACGAAAGCAATTCCTCTTTTTCAATATTTTTCTATATTTTTATAATTATTTTTTGTGTAATTCTATACAAAATTCTGTGATTATTATAGATCGAGAATATTGATGCGTTCGAAAATTGTACCAAATTACATTATAACCTGAATATGGTGTACAAATTGACTGTAAAGTCATCAAGTCAACCTGACTGAATTCCAATCGGAAATCAAGTCATGATTGATTATTTTTTGTATTTAGATTATTTTTAACAAATTATTTTGTATGATGTGAATAGTCCTTAGGCAGTTTACGAAAAAATGACTTGCGTCAAAATCAAAATCTTCACAACATTACGTAGTAATTGTTTTAAATTATCTTCAAAAAATTTCAATTACGCATGGTAAATAGAATAATTGTAGCAGGAATCGTTGCAAGTATCATGATTGGAATTATTATTGGTGTGGAGTATATTGATTTTGAGACAATAAATGAAGGTGAAACTATACAAAAAACATCTGATGATAATACTCAAAAACTAATTGAATTGTTGGAAAGTAATAAAGTATCAGAATTTAACAAGTTAAAAGAAACATTGGATTTAAATCGTATATCTCTTGAAGGTGCAAATCTTCAAGGTAAAGATCTACGTGAGATGAATCTAGAACGTGTACACATTATGAATGCGACTCTTCAGAATGCAAATCTTCAAGGATTAATTCTGGTTTATACAAATATGAAAGATACAAATCTTCAAGGTGCAGATCTCCATAATGTGGACATCAGTCGCGCATGGCTATCTGGTGTAAATCTTCAAGATGCATACTTGAAGAATACTCATGTGGGCGATTCAAACCTAAAATTTGCAAATCTTCAAGGTGCAAACTTGGAAGGGGTGAATTTTGGAGCTGCTGACATATTTGAAACTAATTTTCAAAATTCTACTCTTCAAGGTGCAAATCTATCTGGAATAACTTTGGAAAAACTAATTTTTGCTGGTGCTGACATGCAATTTGCAAACCTAAAATATTCTACTCTTCAAGGTGCAAATCTTCAATACGCCAACATGAAAAACATAAATCTGGAGAATACAGATCTTAGAGGTGCAAATTTATCTAACGCAAATCTTCTATATGCAAAATTGAATAATGCAAATCTAATAAACACCAACTTTGTAGATGTGAAAAATCTTCCAATCTCTAAAGATGAGGCCAAACAAAGAGGGTCCATAGTGAATTAGGATTTATGTTTGAGATGTTCAATTTAGCAATACTATTTCTTCGTAATCCCTAGTTGGATTATGAAATCAGATAAAAATTCAGATGTTTAAATTTCATAATCTAGACAAGTAAGTCTTGACCTTGACATTGGAAGACAAACAGTTCTTTAATTTCTTTATACTCGGTATCACTCCATCTGAATGTATCCTTGTCAGAATCAAGAAATACAACATAGTCTAATAATGTGCAGTCTTTATACTCAAATGTGTGAATGATGTTTCCAATTTTGTCTAGGGTGGAAATTTGGATAGTTAATTCCAAGAGTTTCCTTTCAGTTGGCTTAAAAAACTTGGAAATATGTCCGTAGAGTTCTTTCTTGTCTTGACTAAATAAAATAATTATTCCAATTGGAAATATTTCATTAGTGAATATTTGTGACACTTATTCTATTGCTTCAGTTTTTGAACTCTCATACCTAAATTTATGATTGCTTTTCTAATTTTGCTCACATTTCATATGGGTTGTCTGTTATTGAGATTTTTTTGAATTCTCTTCTTTTTCTCAAATGATAAAGCCCATATGTTATGCCCAATAGCGGCAAGGATATGATTAGCATGCCTATTTCCGTGATCCCTCTGTCTACAGTCATTGCCCATGGGTTTTCACCGGTAAGCCCCATTACAATAAATGCAACTGCATTGTATAGGGAGTGAAATAGAATAGAAAACCATCCTTTACCACTAGTCCATGTTCGTAAGCTGTAAAAAAGAGAAATTATGGCAACTGCCAAATTTGGGTATGACAGATATTCAAAGGAAAAAGTGGCAATGTCTGTATTGAACACATGAAATATCGCCCATATTGTTCCTACTGCAAGAACTACATAGTGATTGTTTGTAAGATAAAACGGTATGCCGAAAAATAATGTTTCCTCAAATGGCCCTGCCAACAATAATGCACCCAATGGAAATTCCGGTAATGGGACCTGATAGCCAAACCCGTATTCTTGAATTGCACCAATGGCAAATGCAACCCCTATTGCCAGTATGTGGTACAAAAATCCCATTTTGAACAGATATCCCATAGACGTGTTTTCAAAATTTGATAGCCAACGTCTGGGATGAAAATCTTCAATTAGCGAAAGAGACTTGTTCAAAGCCAAGTGTTGAAATTATTGAAATGGATTATTTATTGTTGTGTTGGTTCTAACTGATCTCACAATATGCTGTAAAATGAAAAAGGGGTATCAGATCTTAAGACCAAAAACTTTTCAGTATTTTGGTGACAGTTCCAATACTTATTTTGTTTGTTTCAAAATGGTATTTAGCCAATGCTGATGATTGACATGAACAAATGATTAGTGCTGGTTATATTCAAAAATCGTGTCATTACAGTATGCAATGGTGTCATTTAGTGTGTGTGCCAAATTCAGTTTATTGTTTACCAGACCATGAACTTCTCTAAGATTAATGCGTACCTGGGAATCATTTGAGGCACCATTGCATGTTTTTGTTTATACTATGTTTCTGGCAAAGATTTCAACAATGATGAGTTTCTAAATTCCGATACTTTTCATGCCAAAACAAGGCTTGTTTCCTTTACTCCAACATTTACAGGAACAAGAAACAGCTTTTCCGTTTTCCAAGTCTTTGACTACTTTATGAAAAACCCCTTCTCTAATTTTTGATTCAATTGAAATGGTTTCATATCTGTCTGGATCTTGTTCAGATTTTTCCAATAATATTTGATAATTGTTCCACTAAAAAAAGTCATTTCTTCGTAGAAAAGTTTGACGTGGTATGATCCATTCATGCTGATTCTGGCTTCAAGCATAGTTCGCATATCTGGACTGAAATCACTCTGTTTTTCATCCAAATATTGCTGTATGACAAGTCTGTCTTGTCTTCATTGCAGTTATGACATGTCCAATCATGAATACCAAAATTCCCTACATTTTTGACATATTGGAATCACCATGATTCCTGTATCATTGTTCATAAGCACTTCAGTTGGGAATGTTTCTTCTTGGGCATTGTTGCATTTTTCACATGTTTTTATCATTGGAACTGGTGTTTGTTTTCCGGTGATTAGAAGCGTTCCATTGAAACCTAACTCTATCTGGGTCAGTGGTTTTTCTGATTTGATACTAACTAGTTTTTCTGTAATGCCTGTCATGATGAGAAGTTCTTTGGATAATCTGGAACTTGATTGTATATGATTGGTATTACAATTACCGCTGTCTCTTAAATGAAATTTACCAATCAGTTACAAGTATGATCGATGATCAGTATGTGCATCATATGCAAGAAATCCCAACGTTTGACGAATGGATGAACAAGGATGTAATAGATATCATTGAAAGTGCATGTTGCCCATTTGGTAAGAATGGATGATTTCTTTTATGCTGACCTACAGTTAATATCTCCCGGGAATTCATGCTGTATATGGAACCTATTACCTGGAACTGCAAGAAATGCGATATGCCTGTAACAACCATGAATCCAAGCAATACCATGAACTGTCCCCATTGCAAAAAAGTAATGTTTCAGGTTACAGATTAGAATTATTTCTAAGAAGTCTAACTGATTATCCGTGGTGTATGTATCTAGGCTAAGTTGTGGGCAATCTATTTGCCATTCAGGGATAATCTCACAAGAGGGCTATCTTATCAAAGATCATGTGCTGAATTGAGAAAATGGAAATACGTCTGGAGGACAAAGACTATCTGATTTTTTTGTCAGTGTACATCCATTAGGAACTGTCCGTAGAAAAGAAATTACAAAACATGATAAAATATCCCATTATTACATGCACGAATAGCAAGAAGATGACTAATCATAAACTGTTATGATGTTCTGTTTGTCACTAGTCTTTGATTATGTTGTAGATTGCCTGTTTAACACTTGTTTTTCCTTTCTTAAAATCTGATTCATACCATTCTGTTTTGTATGTTGAATTTTTCTTTGGTAGGATGTTGATTGCAATGTGTGAAAACTCTTTCTTCTTGTCAATGGATCCGTGAGTGTGAAATGTTTTTGCTGGGATGTGAACTATGTCTCCTTCGCTAAGTGATATCCTTTCGATCTTTTTAATCTTAAAGTTTGCTTTATTGGTTCCATATTTTTTAAAAATTTCCAGACTTCCCTTTCCTTTCACTCCGATCAACACTTGATTTCCGTTGTGTTGGTGAAGCTTTGTCCTTGAACCGTTTTCAAAATGTACGTGGTAAATGTCCTGATCCTTTGACTCGATCTTCTCTGATACTACCTTCATCCACGTTTTATCCGTAAACCAGTTTGGATTCACATCTCTCTTGTCGTTTGTGCCGTGAATATTTGATTTTTTCATCCTAAATTCTATCCAAAATTTTCTTCTTCTTTGCTTTAAATTCTTCTTCGGTAATCACGTCTGACTTTCTCAGCTTACCTAGATGTTTCAATATTTCCAGGTCATCTTGCGTATTTGAGGTTACTTTTTTTGCAGTGGATATGCCGTCATTGATTTTCTCAATTCCTCTCTTTTGTAGTGCATCACCTTCCTTCTTTGCTTGCTTGTGTATCTCTTTGCTTGCCTTGGAAGCTTGTTTTGCCGTCATCGAGCCAAGTTCCACTGCTTCTTCTAACACTGTGTCGGCCTTTTTGACCCCTTCTTGAATTGCCTTATCCGCCTTTTTTAGGAATTTATCGATATATCCGCCTTTTTTGTCTCCCATGCCGTGATTAATGATCTTAAATGTATTATCTCTTTCTTATCAGAATTGATTAAATAGATAGAATTGCATATTTGTATAATCTTGGTAAAAGTTACACATGATGTGAAGATTATCGTTTTGAGAAAAAATATTGATGAAGACGATGCTATGGGTATTGTGGATCAAAAGAAGACGGGTCCGTTCAAATCATTGTTATCCCGACCTAAAAAAGAAGACGTCCATGTACATTCCATGAAATTATACTATGAATGCTTGCTGACGGTCTCTGGAAAGTACATGGCGGATTATTTTAGAAAAGCGACCCATTCGATTTCGGTTGATTCAAACGTCAGTGAAATTTCCTTGGGCGACGGCGTTTTTCCCGTGCGTTCAAAGTCTGGAATAAAAAAGGCGTTTGTTGGCAAAAGGGGAAAAAATAAGATTGATTTAAAGTTAGAAGAGCACGTTTTTGTCGAGGATGAAGACAAGTTGACATTTGATCATCATGGCAGGGATATCAAATTCCTGTTTAAGATTGATTCCAAAACCGTTGAAAATTATCCTCAACGACTGCTTGAGAAAAACCAGGCAAATGTAAAAAAATCCGAAACCACGCATGCTGCTGCAATTGCCAAACTGCAGTTACATCTCAAAAAACCACTTGAATCTGATGTTAGGGCACTCAATGATAAGTTTGTGTTAAAGGAGATAGCAGAAGTATATGTCCCCATATTTGAAGCGAGGCTGATTGGTCCGAAAAAGAAAGTCGGCATAATTCGCATAGATGCGGTACGGAAAAAAGTTCTATAGTTTTACTAGCTTTCTAAACTGTTCGTTGTCGTGCAACTTTACGAATATTGGCTCTTCTTTTGCCCATGAGCGAATGATTTTGGGACTTTTTGATACTGCCTGCTTTAGCAATTCTAGGGATTCTGGATACATTCCTAGCTCTGCCTTGCTTCTGGATTTTGCATAGATGATGTTCACGTTGTCTTTGTGTTTTGATAGAATTTTGTCAAAAATCTCCAATGCTTTTTCATGTTTTCCCAATTCTGCCATCTCTATTCCCTTGTGAAAAAATGCGTCCATGTGACTGGGATGGTTCTTGTATACTCTGTCAAAGCAATTCAGGGACTCCTCGTGTTTTTTCATCTTGCCCAGAATGATTCCCTTGTAGAATAGTGCGTTTGGCTTTCTTGGCTCTATGGATATGGCTTTTTCTAGTGCTTGTATTGCCTCTTCTCTTTCTTGTAGCTTGTCCAATAGCACTCCCTTGTTAAAATACGATGCCGCATTTTTTGGGTCTACTTCTATTGCCTTGTCATAGCATTCAGCTGCCGCCTGTATGTTTCCGTTTTCTGCCATCGCTATTCCCTTGTTGTTAAATGCCTGGGAGTCTTTTGGATTGATGTCTAGCAGTTTGTCAAAACACGTGATCGCATCACTGTATTTCTTAATCTGATTTAACGCCAGACCCTTGTTGAATAATGCCTGTATGTTTTCTGAATCCTGTTTTAGGACCTTGTTGAATAGTGGAATGGCTCCCTTTGGCTGATTCTTTTCCATTAGTGACATTGCATTGTAAATTAGATCTTCTATGTTTTCTTTTGATCCAAACAAACCCATGATTTTTGACTGGCGGTATATTTAATGAAAGTTTGGCTTGCCTCGAAGATTTGTTTTTTTAACTGGATTAATTGCTCTGATTTCGAATGTATGCCAAATCAAAATTTAAAATTTTAAGATATGCTTAATTTGAATTGGCTCCGTTTTTGTTTGTTGACTGGTTTTGAAATTGAGTATTTTGCCGAAAAGGTTCACGTGCATAGGTGGCCTCATGACACTCCTCTTTGGAATTACTCTGTAAAAAAACAGTTGGATGTTATGATAAACAAAAATCCTCAAAAAAAGCAAATTATGATAAAAGAAGAATCTGTTCAAATCGAAAACATTGCATTTGTTTCGCTAAAAAAAATTGGAATATCTGTTCCTTTTTTCAAGGACGAATGCACGATGATCTTTGAGGCCCGGTTTGGGAATCTCTTTGCACATGTACACATCACTACAAGATCTGATGATTTTCTTGAAATTTTTAACCGTCTGATCTCTTGGAGAAAAAATATCTCTAAATGATCTTTTGAGATTAAGAATTGGTGGCCAATACCATTCTTTTGATGTCTTGTTTCGTATGGGTGATGGAAATTGCGCCTAGTTTTCCAGGTAAAAAGAATATTCCGTCATGAGATATCATTTTGAAATGATGATCGTGTAGTGCTTTGGTGTCACACCTGGATGCTTGAGATGCGTTTACAACTTCTGTAATCCCGTCTTTTACAAAATGAGTCATGAACAACGAGCCCTTGCCCGTGACTATCATTTTGCCCTCGGATGACTTGCCCAATTCTTTTCTTGCATAATCTCCTAGATCGTTTATCTTATCATATGTGGAACTGTTGTTCTTTAATTCCGTCAGTGTGGCAAATCCTGATGTCATGGATGTAGGGTTTGCAGAAAATGTACCTCCTCCGATATAGCTGCGTTCTGATTTCTTCTTGTCGTTTGTATCTGCATGTGCCATGATCTCCTTTTTACCGCAAATGACTCCGATCGCCATCCCACCTCCGACTATTTTCCCCAGTGTTACGATGTCCGGATCCAAATTCATTGTCGGATAGATGCATCCGTATCTGAACCTAAACCCCGTGACGATCTCATCTAGGATGAGCAATGAGTTATTTTTATGAACAAATTCTTGAACTCCTCTAAGGTAATCTTGCGTAGCTGGTATGCATCCTGCTCCGCCTAGGACCGGTTCGATGATCACTCCTGCCAAATCCTTTGCATATTTTTTCAAAATTTTCAATGAGCCTTTCAGATCATTGTACGGGATCGAAACAATTTTTTCCTCGTTGATGATCCCGCTACTTTCTGATTCTGTAAACGGCCAGTTGACTGATTTGAGTAAATCTGAGGTGTATCCGTGCCATCCTCCATCGATCTTTGCGATGATTTTTTTTCCCGTTACAGAACGCGCTAGTCTTACTGCATACATTGTAGCTTCAGTACCCGATGTGACATAGCGAATTTTTTCAGCCACTGGGACTGCCTTTGAGATCATCTCTGAGAGTTTCACTGTCTGCTCGTTTACCGTGCCATACATCCAGCTCTTCTCGATCTGCTTTTTCAACGACTCTTTGACATTTTTTTGACCGTGACCTAGTATTAACGACCAGTGTCCCATCCAATAATCAGTGTACTTGTTGTCATCAACGTCAACCAAATTTTTTCCATGTGATGATTTTACCACGAATGGATATGGATCATAATATCTTATGTTGTGACTTACGCCGTTGACGTGAAGCTGTGAAGATCTTGCAAATATCTTTGCCGATCTCTTTGTCTTTGTTTTGTATTCTGATTGATAGTCTTCCAAAACCGATTTTTAGAGTGGGATCTGCAATTTTAATCCTTGAAAAGAATTCCTGCAAATGCATTTTCATTTTTTCTGAAAATATATCGAAAAAAACATGCATTTTTCTCACTTTTTCAATCGATCAGGCACAATTTCACGTATGGTTTATATGGATTCTTCATTCTTTGAACTCTGCATACGTAACGCAATAGGCGGCGCTTGTGATGAAGTATGGCAATATGCCATTTTGTGATTCATGGGCCTCCAGTTACGCATACAAGATGAGGTTCTAATTGTGAAATTAGATCTGAAATGTGAAGATTATGTGCATCCGTCAATTCCAAATAAAAGTACAGAAGTACTTCAATAATCAAAAAATAAAATTTACAATCAGAATCCGGTTGATCCTGCCGGACCTGACTGCTATCGGATTGATACTAAGCCATGCGAGTTATTGTAGCAATACAAGGCAGACGGCTCAGTAACGCGTAGTCAACCTAACCTATGGATGGGAATAACCTCGGGAAACTGAGAATAATGCCCAATAGAACACTATACCTGGAATGGTTTGTGTTCCAAATGATTTATCGCCGTAGGATGGGACTGCGGCCTATCAGTTTGTTGGTGAGGTAATGGCCCACCAAGACTATTACAGGTACGGGCTCTGAGAGGAGTAGCCCGGAGA
>JAJCXK010000067.1 GCA_029263475.1 Candidatus Nitrosopumilus sp. | reverse complement strand
CCGCTTGAAAGAATCTGTGGTACTTGTTCCAATGCCACATTTCCCGAACTGTACATTGCCGCAACTACTGGCAAGGCTGCCAGTCCGACTACTCCGAGTTTGGTCTTAGTCTGCTCGGAGACGACGTTTTGCTGTATGTTGTATGTACTCATTGTAATCGTATAGTGTAAGGGGGTCGTAGTACTTAGAGAGGACCTAACTTTTTTGAATTGTTTTGTTCAGTTTCTGATTCAAGTCATTCGCAGAACAGTTCAGTTCCTGAACTCTTTTGTCTATTTTACGGCGAAATGATCTCATATTATGTGAAAATTACAGTATATTTTTCAGATTTGATTTGATTTACAGAAGAACTTTCTCATAGATTATAGGGGTTTTCTTCTCCTGACAAGTTCTTCCTGGTATGTTGTAGTGTAGATTTGCTAATTTCATATTTTTCCATTTTTTCCGTGACAACGTACAAAATAATATCTTTTAATTTTTCATCGTCAGTTTTATTTAGTTTCATATTGGGAATGATGAAATTCAATTCTTTTTTCATATGTACAATAAAATTTGCTAATTGTTGTAGCTTGTCTTGCAATATACTCTAATGGGAATATCCCTGTATTCTTGTAATTATATCTGGCATTAAAGTTCAAGTCAGTTTTTTTGTTTAATCACTGCAAACAATGCTTTTGGCAGCGGATCAATTTTCCCATAATATGCCGTTGATTTTACTTCCAACACTTCAAAGAGTTTTCCAAACGTGTTTGAGATTTCTTTTTCTGAAAACTTATACGGTGCCTCACTTGCAGGGAAACGTGTCTCTTCCACACTCATGGTTTTTAGAAATAACACACCGTCATCTTTTAGAATTCTGTTGATTTGTTCAAGATATCTTTTCCGTAATTCTGATTTGAATGTGTGAAAGCAACCCCTGTCCAAAATATAATCAAATGAATTGTCTGAAAATGAGGACTCTAGAATGTCATCTGTGATAAAACTGACTTCGCCGGAGAGTTGCTGGGCCTTGATGATGGCATTTTTTGCAATGTCTGATCCTGTGCACTCAAAACCTCTCTTGGCAAGCTCTATTGCCTGAGTTCCAGGCCCCGTACCGATGTCTAAAAATTTACCACCTGTCATGTTTCTGGATTTTATCTGTTCCTCCAAATCCTGATCAAGGTTTTTCTCATACCATGGCATTTCTTCTACGTTGTTTTCCTGTAAATGGAATCCCAATCTGTAAAGTCTCCTTTTAGTTCCATGCACTGAGCCTCAATTTCGTGAATTTAAGGTTAGATGCATTTTGAATTTCATCTTATTTACAAAGTGATTGGGAAATTCCATGAATATTTGTCTCTGACTGATTTAAAAAATTAATAATGAATACATGAATCATTTGCAGCTTTGACTGGCTTTACAATTGATGGCGTTGATCATGTGGAGATGTTCGTATCTAATTGGCTCAAATCTGCAAAATAGTATGAGAAAAAATTTGGACTGAAACCTATTCGGGAGATGGACATGTGGTCAAAAACAGGTCCTTTGTTTATTGGTAACTATGACCGGACCATGATGCTTGCTTTAATGGATGAGGCAAAACAAAATAACGGTTCGATAAACTGGGTGGCCTTTAGTTCCTCTGGACAAAAATTCATTGACTTTGTAAGTCACGTGGATGATCTGAATCTGTTTCTCCTCAAAGAAAGGGTCATAGCGGAGAATGTGATAGATCATGACATTTCATTTTCAATTTATTTTGATGATCCCGATGGGAACAATCTGAATCTGACCAGATATGTCACAAGTTTGTAAAGTCCAAGATCTGATTTATCTGGATAATGCTGTTAGAATTCTTTATCAATCACTATTCAAAAATAGATCATGATCTTGGGAATTGCGATGCACTTGAAATATGCAGTAGAAATAATGAAATGAAAGGAAAAATGTGAATAAGAAATTGATGAAAAAAAACAAGCGATGCACTAAAAGTCAATCCGACACGCATGAACAATGGACTGTGGATTTTGGGGAATTGGCTATAACCTGCACTGACTGCAAATTTTCGGAGTATGTGTAGGATGGAAAAAAATGACAAGGGTGTTTCATACAAAAAGGGATTCATGTTGATTCCAGAGGAGTCATTGGGACCATGTGAAAACTGTGGGGATGGAACAATAATTAAATTCTGTAAAAAATATGATGGATATATTGGTAAATGTACCTCCTGTAATGCAAACTGGAGGGAATCCTGATGACAAAAATGATTTCTCAATCCCCTGATTCCATATGTTGAATATGATGGTATGTTCATTGATAACCTGGTATGTGTGAAGAGAAAATGGAGTGGCAGTAATCGCAATTTCCACGGCAGTTGTTCCTGTGTTATCTTATGGAACATGACTTTTGTAGGTGTGTAAATTTTGTTCAGGTGTAAACTGCAAATGATCCTAAAAATAAAAGGTATGATTGGAGATGTGTGCAATGGGTAAGAAAATCATCATTGACATGCATCATGTCGTGATTACTGGCATAACCGGTACGATATTCACATGCAACAAGTCCAGATCATCTGTCAACTGCAAGCAGCATTTCAATTTCTGTCCACTGTGTGGAGATTCATTGACCGGTACTTCTGGTTGAGAATATTCTATTTGCTGTTGAGTTTGTATTCCAATCCATCTCACTTGACGTGCTCTCATACGACTGTATTGTGGTTTCTGCTTGATTTTAAATAACACGGTAAAAAGAAAAAAATGTGCTAATGCACTTTTTCTAAGGAATTGCTCGGCTGTACAACTTGCCTTCTAGGGCCATCTTGTACATCTCTGCAACGTATGGGTTCTCACCAGGAGTTTCTGCGCCAAGTTCTACGAGTCGAGCGTATACTCTGACTACGTATGCTAGGGCGCCCATGAAAGCCACTACGACTCCCATGTTGAACATCCAGTGATTCGGTACTGAGAAGATCTCCTCTACAAACCAGAAGTGCCACATCTCGTTGACTCCGATCGTGAACATGGTTGCAAGGTAACCTAAGATGGTCATCTTCAAGCCTGTGTTCATCGAGTTGTTTGGGCCTCTGAGAATTGGTACTTTTCTATCATAGACTGCTGCCATTCCCCATCCAATTGGTAATGTAATGAAGTGGGAATACAACCACCAGTGAGCTGGTGTGAATGCACTGTCTCTGATAGAGGTCTGATGCAAAGATCCATCGACGAAGTTATCCACTTCGACTGATGCAGCAACCGAACCCATTGCGATGACGATAAGCCAGATTTTCTTTAGTCTCTGGATTTCGACTTCTTTTGGGATTAATGCGGGCATCTGTGCCATG
>JAJCXK010000066.1 GCA_029263475.1 Candidatus Nitrosopumilus sp. | reverse complement strand
ATATGAATTATTATTTCCACGAGGTAAAAAAAATGAAAAGTAACTGTGTTACTATACCAATAAGTAGAATCAGGGGGCTTACATCATAATGTCTGACCAAAACATCTTTGAGACAATAGACAAGGCGGTGAGCAATCTCAATTCAACCAAGAAGATGTTTTTAATCATGATAATAACTGTGATAGTTTTACCTCCGGCCTCAATACTGGGAGGAAATCTTATTGGAGAATTTATGAAAGATGAAGGGACATCAGAAGAAAAACCAAGAATTGCCAAGCTTGTTTCTCTGGTAGATCAACTAGAAAAAAAAGAGATTACTACTCAGGAATATGTGGATGAATCAAGACATGTAAAAACTGCTCACATGTATGGCGGACCAGGTCCAGGATATTATTTGTGGGTAGCAACCATGATGGTGTATGTTTTCTGGATAGGTTATGGAATAAGGCAGTGGATTGTCTTTACGGTATTGGCAAAAAAATATCATTTGTCAAAAGCATCCCTACAGCAAACCAAAAATGTGACTGGGGCAGAAAACCCTGAAAGTATTTTTACAATTGTGGATGATGCGATGAATCATATTAAAACTACAAAGAACAGGTTTTTGATTGTCACAATTGCCGGAATTGTTATTCCTCAACTATTGATGTTTGGATTTAGCGCATTGATCGTGGGCCCTGTTCAAAATCCAATAGTTGAAGAATTTAATTCGATTCTTCTCCAACTAGAGGAGGGAACCATGACAACAGAAGCATTTGTAGCAGAATTCAGAGATTTAAAATCAGAATATACGCGTGGATTTGGAATTTTTGGTCCTGCGTTATTTTTAGCCCTCATAATGTTTGGAAATGCGGGAGCATGGCTGGCATACGGAATTAAACAGTATCTGACTCTGCACAAATGGAATGACAAATATCAGAAATTCAAAACAAAAGATGATGAAATCAACAAAAAATTATTGGGTTAGGGTTGGGACAAATCATTCATGAGGGTTTATTGTAACTAATTCAAGGTACGGTATAGTACAACCATTAACCGTACTCTTTATTAAGATCGATGTATAATGTAATACATGACAGAAAATAACAATCAAAAAAAGATCACAAGAGAATCCAAGGCATAACAAAAAGCACTGTACGTGTTAATGAATCACGTAATGCACCTACTAGACAATTTAATGGTAGTAGAAATGCACCAAATATTCCAATGGGATCAAGTAGTAATGCACCCAAACCACATTCAGTGAATGCCCCAAGCAACCCCAATGTGAAAAGAGTTAGTTCTAAAACAACTGCTAAAGACTAGCAAGTTTTTTTAATTTTTCCATAAGATGTGGAATTTCATCCAATAACTCGTTTTCATATTTGTTTAACACTAATGCAAAATCATCAGATGGGGACTCGACAATTTTTCCCACATAATCATCATGAATTTCAATTTTACCATAAATATCTTGAAGAGGTTGATGTAACTCAGAATCTATTTTATTGAAATCTCCAGAATTAACTAATCCATCAAAACTTTATGATTCATGAATATGTGTTTGTAAGCAATACGTTTTTCATTAATTGTGTATTCATATGTTTCACGTTCTAGTGTGCCGTCAAGGGAATCCAAAGAGTCTTTTAATTCGATGTAAAGTTGATTGTAGATGTTTTTGGTTTTATCTTTATTTTCATCTTTTTCAAAGATCTGTCCAATACGTGGTTTCCAACCATACCCTAATGAACCAAGAATCCCGCTAATTAAAAAAGCCACAATTAGCTTATCTGTTTCTAACAACATTCCATAATCCCATTGATGGAGATATCCGAGTATTCCGAATAGAATTATAGCAATTACAGTCATGATTATTTCTCGAAGAATAGGTGATTTCATTTCTTAGTCGATTTGAAACATGTGTTCTAATAATTATGTTGATCCATTATAGAAATAATATGGAAGTTAACTCTGGAATTATTTTATAACAAATGTTTGTCATAATTTAAAAAAAATGACTTTAATCATCATTTAAAAATTAACTAATTCATCTACCAAAATATTTTTTTATTTACACGTGGGTTCAATAATTCACCCACTAACTATATCCCCATGAACATTGTGCTGGGGATATAGTTAAGGGAGGAAATCCAGGACCCACGTGGATACGTGAATTTTTAAAAAAATAGAAAATAAATTCATAGAACTATTATTATGATAATAAAACCAAATCCTAAACATTGATCAAACACATCATGATTCCATACTATCTGACAGATGCATCCTATCGTGCATTCAAAAAGGCACTAGACATGGCAAGACAAAATCATGTAAAAATCACATTAGTCAAAACCATCAGTTACACTGAAGGAATGGGACTTGATATGTCCGTAGTAACGAATGCAGCCTCAAGTGAATATAATATTCGTGAGTTTGGCAAAAATACTTCCCAATCTCCAAAACGAGGTAACACTTGCCAAAGTCGACTTACATTTTGAGATATTTGACACACATTTACCTTCTGCTAAGGTAATTGTGGAATTTGTACAAAAAAACGATGTAGATGTAATGATTTTAGGGAGAATACAAAAAAGATGGAAGAAATACTTTACATCAGATGTTTCACAGGAGATATTGGATCTAAATCCCCACTGTAGTGTGATTTGGTGGGATAGTTTTCATTTTCTTATACCCCATAATCATTCAGTTGGAACGGCATAACAGTCTGATTTTTCATAGACTATGTTAATCTCATCTCCTATCTGTTCTCCGTAATACGGACAGTAATTCATTGGAAAAAATACAATGTTTCCATCTGCACTTATATCCTAAAAGTAGAATTTTGCCCATTTTATGTTTCATAGTTGAAAATGCTTGTCATATTCCTGGAGTTGTTTACAGCACCACAATATCCTGTGAGTATCTATTCTTCATGTTCTGATTTAACTGTAAAACTCCATTTTATGTTCCCGTCAGATGTCTTCAGCACATAATTGCCAAGACCAGTACAATAATCCATTAGAGGAAAAACTTGATTTTTCCATCGTGGATCAAAGAAGGTGTTTTCACGTGTGAATAGTTTTTCTTTTTGTTGCTCAGTATATCCTTCTGCAATTCTTTTGCAGTTATCAATATCTAAAACTGGTTTGAGTGTATCTTTGTAAATTAACGAATAACCGGGAGCTGCCAGTATTTTATAATGAATTTCATCAATTACAACATCTTGTCGTTTTTTCCAACTTGGACCAAGTTCGCTTAGTGTTATGTTAGACCCATCAAGATCACATGCTCCAATCTCAAAGTAAACTTGTTTACCGTTATCTAATTCAAACCAATATTGAAGATCAGGAATTGCAGTCAAATACTGTGATCTTTCCATATGTGTGAAACTACCTTTGTGTAATGTAAGATACGGCAATTTTTCATCCCTGTAAGATTTTTGAGATATGATGTCCAATCGCATTTCATCAGTTACTGGGTATCCACATAGTTCTTCATAATTATCAGGATTGAGATTTATGAAAAAATTATCTGAAATATTGTCATAGTATGTGGAAAATCCAAAACTGGTTTGAGTAATAGTATCAGCATCAAATGACGCCATTACAGAATAACGACCACTTTGTTGCCATTGGGGTCCTAATGCATTAATCATATGTGAAAAATGACCATCAGGAGACACTTGAATTTGGGCAACTTCAATTAATTCATCATTATCAGAATGGATTTGAATTATTACGGGAGTTTCTTCAAGATTATCTTTCTCAGAAGACCAAATGTAGCCAGATAGTGTTATTTTTTCTCCTGCAAAATAGAAATCGTCTGATGTCTCAATAGACAGGGTAATGCTAGGAATTTCATTTTCAGATTGGCTATTAATTTCAGTAATGACATTTCCAGTCCACCCTCTTTGGTTTAACTTGTCAACTGATTCATCAAATATACATACAGCTTTGCTATAATCTGGCTTTACTATCAATTTATGGTTTGGACTACATCCATTTAGGGCCGCCTTTGAGTATTCATCAAAGATTACAAATTCTGTTGTGTGTGGATCTTTTGTAACTTTTCCATCGATTTCATAAATTACATGAATGTAGAATTTGCCAGTATTTTTAATGAAATATGACTGATGAGTTCCAAATGTTGAATTGGCCTCTAATTGGTCCGTGTGTTTTTTGGCATACCAATAATTCCCACTATCTATATCTTCAAAGACAAATTCTATTGATGCAGTTGCAGAATAATCATATGGATTTGTTATGGTATGACCACTAAGGGAGATTGCTTTTCCAACTGAATCATATGCAATACCGTGCTTATCTCCATATGGCTCAGCAAATGCAGAATTTAAAACAAAAATTAAACTTGCAAGTGTAACTATTCCTAATAGAAACTTAGAATTCGTCCCAACCTTGCCCATCATGAAACGATCTAGTTTTATCTTTTAAGTATGTCGTAGGATTCATACTGTATGATCACGATAACAAACATTACAAGATCAATAAAGTTGGGCAATAATTCTGCCCAACATGAAGACTTGGAACTGGTCGCACACACACACTGATGAAAATGACTCTTCTCACCGGTATGCCATGATTATACAAAATTTACTTAAAACATTCACTGATGAATCATCAGAATGATCTAAATACTAAATTATGCAAACATGATTAATTGGAACTCTCACCAAGTACCTAATCTGTTTTGGTCTTAAGTTCTAATTATCAAAAGTCTAGTCTTCATTTTCTTTGTCTCTTACACATTCTAATTTCTCACGAATCCAAGTACCATCATTTTCTTCACACTCTAAAATTTGTGGATACAACTGCATCTCAAAATTAAACTGCATTTCAGATAGATTACGCATATCACAATTTGTAGCTGACCACGTATACTCATCTCTGCTTATTTCATCACATTTTGTAATTATGATTTCTGAAGTACCCCAAAATTTATCAGTACTCATATCCGCTACTCCTTGTATCTTACAATCAGATGTTATAGCTAAAGTTGTGTAAATAGTATCTCCGTGTATTGTATAAATTTCAGGATTTACTGTAGCAATATCACAATTGGAATATGCGTTTTTGAAACATTCGTATTCTTGATATGGATTTGTTTGGCTGTCGCAGTTTATTTTGTAATTATCAAGAGTTTTAACACCATCACATCCATTACATCTAACTTCTTGCATCCATCCACGCTCAATCAATTTCTCTTTTGTTTCAGGTTTTACACATGCAGGAGAGCCATCATGTTTTGTTAGAAGAACCAACGACTCTTTGCATTGAATTTCATCAACTGAAACTCCGGACTTGATTTGTTTTAGCGGGGATAAAATATATTCAACCACATCAAGTCCGCTGATTCCATCACTAGTCTCTTCGTTAATCACTGTATGAATGGCAATTGAGCTGGGTTTGTCTATTACAAACTTAGTTGTAGCCGTTGCATATGCTTGACATTCATCTAAATTCAAAACAAATGACTTTGAATGGTAAACTACAGGAAAATCATCTATGACGTTGATTGTTACATTTTGTATAGTGGCAGTGAGATTCTTATTGAAAAAAGAATATTGGGCAACAATCGGATGATTTGTGTAGAAAGGAGAATGGTCTTGCTTGTCTTGATATATTGACAAACCCCCGGGTGCATCAATCAATTGGATTATTTCGTTTCCGTTACAACTGCTTGGAGTAGTTCTGGACCACAGTGATGCGTGTAATAGCCCATCTTTTTGTTCCAGCATCAAAAGAGCTCTATCATTTACACTAAACATTTTTCTGTAAATTGGGTTGTCTTGTGCATTCAAAACTCCGGGCGCATAAAATTTCAATGACTTTGTATTAATTCCATCTTCAAGTAAATTGACCCCCTTGATAATCTCCTCTACATCAACAACATACTGTGTTTCTGGAACCCCGTATGAGTTAGTACCCGGTACTGCAGAAACAATCGTACCCACCACTACAACATCCATTTCCCCTACAGGGTCTTCAGATACAAGCAGCGCATGAACGTCATTTATTGAATAAATAAAAAATACAGACAGAATGAAAAGAATAAAAAAATATTTCATAATACAACTAGAAAAATGATGTGAAGTTCATAAAGTGTTCTAATTATTAGTAAATTCATAGACTGACAATTATTTTATTAAAAATACATTCAGAGAATTAAACCAATCAGCCAACCCCTTCAGAGAATTATAAATCGTGAGAGCTAGGATCTTGACATTCAGCACAAACCATTAATTTCAATTAATTTACATGTGCATAATTCTTTTTTAATCGACTATGGGATTACATTTTCCAGTTGCATGACTGAATCCAGGTTCACCGCATCTTATCGGCACTTCTTCTATTACGTGATACCATTCACATTCTTCCTCGTTGAAATAATAGTCGTCATCCGGAGAAGGACCACTTTTGCATTTTGCAGGATAGGGCTCAACCATATTGAATCTTTCCTTTGTAAACGATGTTGCAAGAGCACATCTTTCAAAATCTTCTGAATTTATTCCAAAAGGCAATTCTATGTCTTCAATTACAAATTCTTCATCAGTTGAAGATATGTTGGAATGTGACAGTAAAATTTTCTTCATCGGATCA
>JAJCXK010000065.1 GCA_029263475.1 Candidatus Nitrosopumilus sp. | reverse complement strand
GGATGCAGATCCGACAATAGAACGATTGCCGCTGACTGAAATTACAGTTTCAGGATCTGATGGAGAATCAGTTATAGAATTAGGGGTGCAGACAATCATTGAGGTAGGATACACCGTAAACTATCCAAATCTCGAATATGTCATATTGTTTCTAATTACAGATGAGGATAACCAGGCTGTATCTTTGAGCTGGATTGAGGGATTCCAAGATGAATTAACAGACCGTCCTAGATCTTACGTTTGCGGTGACGACATATGCTTTGACAAGCATGCATCTTCCGAATCTTATGTTTGTGGTAATGACATGTGTGAATATTCCAATACGTATAATTCCAAATTCGTTCAGACTTCATGGTATCCTTCAGAGTCTGGAACCTATGAGATAACTGCCTTTGCTTGGGAAGGCATAGATAACCCTACTGCCTATTCTCCGCCACGATCTGTAGAAGTTACAGTAGTTGAAAATGTTAAACCGTCGATACAAAAAAATGAAAATCATACGCCTCTGAATATTGCAAGCATTGAGGATGACCATATCCTACTTTATCCTGTTGATACTTGTGCTGGAATAGATGTTGACCGTCTTACTCTAGATGAATTAAACCAAAGATACCCAGCAACGTATACGACAAAATCCGGAAAAACATATGAAATTAAATTCCTAAGTATTAATGATGATGATCTTAAAGGAGTGCCAATTATATCTGAACTAATCATTGCAACCCACCAAATCCCATTTCCGTTAAATAATGGAATTACTGCATATAAAGGGCTCGTAGAAGATCCTGACTGGATTAATTATCAAGAATGGTATGATCAAAAAAAGACTGAACAATTTAATCTAGATGAGGTACGAGTACGTGGGTTTGTTTACAATGAAGAATATTACGGCATAGGATTTTCAATTTGTTAGAAGATGAAGGCTAGGCTTTTGCTGATTATTGTATTTGCGTTGATTCCGTTTGTTTTTACTACCGTTGATGCTAGCTGTGAAAAAAGCGTGGGCTCAGCTGATGAGTCATGCACTCCTGCCGAACTGTTAGAAATCTGTGATGCCCTATGGAATCCAAGGTATGATGGAAGTCCGACACCGGGCAATATCTTTTGCAATGCAGTTTATGATTTGGATTTGAATGAAAATGACGTTGCGAAGCTGGGCATTCATCTGGATTGGGAAAACTATGCAATGCAGTCATCCGAAGATTTTGTAGATAATTGGGGTTTTTATCAAGATCATGCGGTCCCCGATACCTTGCTAATCCATCCCTCAATTAGCATGAGGGATTCTCTGCCTCCTGCTATGGAAGTTCAGATCTCTTTTGATTATGCTGATGAATCCCAAATCAAATCCTTTGATGAATCTTTAAAGATATACGTGAAATATGATCCTGAAATAATCCCGCTACCTGAAAACACTTGGGTGATAATGCCGCCACATGAGCCTGAACCATCACTCACTACTAACCAATTAGATGAAATGTGCATAAACGGTCAAGCACTTTGTCGGCCTGGAATCATAATAAACGGTCCAAATCATTTGACCTCTGAAATCAATTCAGAAGATATACTTTTGGCATTGCTTGTTGGCAGTATCAGCATATCTTCTATTTTTGGAATTATCTATTGGTGGAAAAAACATGAAAAGTAGACTTTTGATAATAATTACAATGGCAGTTATGTTGATTTTTTTATTTTTTATGATTAATTATGACAATGCATTAGATGATACGCCATATGATGTAGAAATTATTTTTGATGGAGAAGAGCATGCTGTAAATTATTTAGTAAATGGAAATACTGACAATATGGAGATTGACATTCCTCTTGACATGATTGATGGAGTATTCATGGTTTACGTTAATGATCAGGTTGTAGACGATGAACGAATAATTTTGATTGAAAATAAAATAATTGTGAATTATGGTCAAAATATTGAATCTGTAAAATTGATGGGTTCTCATGACATTAGTGGAGCAGAGCCGGAACCAATCGATGGAATTTTCTATCCTAGATATCATGTCTCAATTTTCGATAACCCAAAAACAATGGGACAATACATTACAAATGATTTTATCACAATTGGACCACACAGCCAAGTTACATGGTCTTACTATGGTGATGCCTCAGTAACCCTTCACTCAAAGAACTCTGATGATCAATGGGATACAGGTGTAATATTACCTCAAGGCTACGCAACTGTAACATTTAACAAAACTGGAATTTATGAATACTGTGAAGATTCTAGAATAAATGGAGTTATTGTTGTGATGGATGATGATGGGGAACTTCTCTCATCAAAATTTAGTGATGTGTTTGGTAATGGAAGTCCATTAATGTATACTGAAGGACTAGAACCTGTTTTATTATATGATAACTGTAAACGATACGCATATTGGCTTTCAGAACATCAAAAAGAGAAAATAGATCTGTACGAAGACTATCCTAGATATCCTCCATGGGGGAACCAAATTTTCCCGCTAGTAGATTTTTGTGTTACAAATGGGGATTTGGTAAAAACTATTTCAGGTGATCACTATAGATGGGAGTTTCAATTAGAAAATGAGAATTAAACTTTTGATGATTATTGGAATTATTGTTATTGCATCTATTTTTGCAATGATTGCAGCTGATTCTGCAAACCTTGACAAGATGTGCCAGGATAACGGAGGAAAGCGAACTGGTGACACTTGCATTGTTCCTGTCACCATCAACTCCACAAAAAATAACCCTCTGGATGTCATCAATCCATTTCAAATCAAAACAATGAGGCCTAATTCGATGGAATATTTCTACTATCCAAACCCTGAGGACATAACGGATAGAGACGTCTTTCAAAAATTCATTTTGATTCGTCTTCCTGTAGAATTGGGCGGAGATGCTGACGATGTCTCCGCATTCAGGGCATACAGTGCATTATCTGTGGGAGTTCATTGCCAGATAAAATATTGGCCCCATGAAGAACGAAAAAGAATGGAGGATCCTTGTTGGGGTTCGATGTACAGACCAATTGATGGGTTAATGATAGCAGGAGAAAGGCCTGTTGTGAACAATGCGCCTGTGGCACTGCCATACCTTGACTTATCAGTGGATGAGAACGGATCTTTGTATGTGGAGCCACCAAAGCGGACTCTGGATGAAAACGGGGTGGTGGGAGAAGGACGAGCCATCTCCCTTCAGCAGATTCGCCAAGGCTCTCAGGTCATTGCTGACTTGTATGAGCAGACAAATCCCGACAGTCCAAAAATCCTCGTAGATTTTGCAGGACAAATTCTGACTCAGATTAATCCAAAAAATAACAGAGTAGAAGCACTATACCATGATTTCTCATCACATGATTGGCATGGAATTACTCTTTACATTGGCAATGTTTCTGCACAAGATCAGAAATATTTTCTAAATCTCGCAAAAACCAATTCAGAATTTTGGCAGATAGGTGACACTGCAATCAGGATTTGGGGAAGTGCGCTAGATGAAAACAATGATTTACCAGAAGGGTTTCAAGAATACAATATCGAGTTTATTCTAGACGGATTCAAGATTGTCATTGAAGGGCAAAACATTGAACACATGAAAAAAGCAATCGTTACAAGTTATTTCCCTGGGAATAATTATGATGACCTGTTCTTGGTTTCCAGTACGGTAAAATAAAAAATGAGTTCTGTAAATGTGCTATTTGTCATCAGTATACTTTTTGTTCCTTTACTGCTGATTTCACTTAACTACCCGGTAATTATTGATTTTTACACCTATTCTGTATCGATAAATAACGCAGTAATAATACCAAACTTTTCTGCAAATGATCCAGGTGAGTTCCAGAAAGTACGAGACGAAAAATATTCTACTTGCTACACCACACCTGCGTCAAATCTGTTTTGTTACAAGAAACCAAAGATACACGATGAATCGAATAGGGATCACTTGTCATCATTTGTAGTTGGCAATAACGGAATAAACGGAGAGATTCATTTTGACCGTGTAGGTCTTGAGGGGGGAATCTTTACGATAAAGAACATGTCACTAGTTAATGACAAAGAGACTGCCCTCATAACATTTGCAGATAAGGACTATGGAATTGGAAACAAGGACAGAACGATATACGAAATAACTGAAAAATTTGAATTTACTGTGATAGTAGAAAAATATGATTCATTCATCACGCATTGTGGCAACTTTGATGGGACTGGAGCTACCGTAGTGCAGTACTTGGGAGTTACGACAATTGATGGGATTGACTACTTTGTGACCTGGCATACCGTAATCCTGCCAGAGGATGCATTTCTGTGCAAGTATCCACAACTCATTCAGTATAGCTTGAAACATGATTTTAAGGAACTTTGATTAGAAAGTGAAAATAAAGATTTTAATTATTATTGGATTGCGTGCGTTTTGGATATTTACAATTAATCTGCAAACTGTTAATGTGATGTGTATGAGAAATAAGGATTGGTATGATTGTCCATCATCACCAAATGATTAAAATTCTCACATATGACCTGCTTTTCATGGGATGTTCATATCAGTGCCTACAACACAAAGCCACTAGGCCTGGCAAAACTGGATCACGATACGCATTCGGGCAAAAATACTGCACGCATTGCGCCTTGTTTATCGAATGGAATGGATTTCATTGCCCGTGTTGCAATCTACTGTTAAAGACACATTCACGAAACGGAAGAAATAAGATGAAAGTTAAGCGGATTTGATGAGACAATATGCTATGATTGTGCAAAACGTTCAAAGTCTTATAATTTTCTTCAAAATTTGTGGTAAGATATTTTGCTAAATCTTGATCAAAACATTACTTTGATCTGCTAAATCACATTCTATAGCTTTACCAGGGTTTTCTGAGATTTGTTTTGTGGGTTGTTCCAAAGATCAGGATCTGTTTTTTCTCCTTTCTTCCTGATGAATTCTTCCGTGTTGATAGTAATCTGCTCCAATACTTTTCTTGCAATTTCCATGTCTTTTTTTGAGATCTTATTCAATCCCATGTTTCTTATCTCCAATATGCATTCAATTATTGGATCTACCATTTCTTTTGATTTCTTCGTCATGAAGATCAAATTATTTCTACGATCGCTGGGATCTGATTGTCTTGTCAGGTATTCCTGTTTTTCCATCTTGTCAATTACCGGTACCAACGTTGGAGCCTCAACAAACGCCATGTCTGCAATGTGCTTCTGAGTTATGCCTTCTTTCATTGAGAGTACCACGATTATCTTCCATTGGGAGCCTATGAGGCCAAAACGTTCACGCAATTCAATGTCCGCTGACTTTTCCCATGTTTTTGCCGATGTTTTTAGCATCAATCCTATGCTTTCTTTGAGATCTAGTGTTTTTATTTCAAATTACCTCCTTTTCTAAGATTCTGTCCATTAATTAGTCTTATATTGATTAACATTACAGTCATTTACATAATAATCATTAGTGTACTAACCTTTATTATTCACAACATTGTAGTCAAAAATAGTGACCCTAAACCGTATTCTGAAGAACGGATCAAATGCGTTGCCAAAAATTGACACAAAACTGGTTTTACTGTTTTTTGCATGTGTGATTTCAGTGTCTGTTACACATGCTGCGTATGCACAAACCCCAATCATATCCGAATCACAAGTGACACTTTCGGAGAATCTGCAAAATGATCCCATCGCACAAGATCTTCTCAAGAAAATAGAACAGACAAAAAAGATGATAGAAGATCTAAAACAGAAAGAATTTGAGGATAACCGGGCCAAAGAGAATCTTCAAAAGATGCGTGATGTTTCAGTTAAGCGACTCAATCAGAACCTTGACGAGTGGGAAAGGTTGTGGGAAAAGCATTCTTCAAGAAATTCCTTTGAATCCTTTGTGAACAAAAAACCTTCGTACGTTCAGGGTGTGTTTTGGGATCAGTTTGAATTCAAGGAACAAAAAGTGCATGCAGGTAGAACTGCAATGAATGAAGTTCTGACAAATGGCGGAACAATGTTTGATGCAAAAAAAGCATACGACAAGGCTGCTGCCACATTAAGAGTGGAATTGATGGAAATGAATTCGCAGATTAATGTCAAACACAACCTTGCAGATCATGAGGAACAGCAACTGTTCAATTCTGCAGGACAAGCTCATCAATCTCCTGCAATTCAGGCAAAATTATCCAATCTGTATTCAGACTACCAGACGCAACCTGGATACATCTTGGCAAACATGGACAATACAAATGCCTTAGATGCAAGTTCTAATGTGAGCTCAGGCATGCAATGCATTGAAGGATTTATCCTGGTGTCTCGAATGATGTCTGGAAATCAGTCATGCGTTGAGGAATCAACGGCCAAAAAATGGATGAAGGATGGGATCAAAGGACTTGTAATTGCAGGATCTGATTCATCATCTACGGGAGATACCGAGACAAATCCTGCAACGCAATGCATAGACGGATATCAAGTAGTGTATCATATCGCAAAAGCGGAATATCAATGCGTGTCGGTGTTTGATGCAAGGCAGATGCTAGGGAAAAATATTGCTGAAAATCATACCCTTGTAGATTACATTGTAAACAAAGATGATCAAAAGGTATACGAGGAGATAATTTATGACATCAATGAGAAAATACTGGAGATAAATGAGGAATTTGATATCAAAGGCAAGCAATTAGAGTCAAAATACGATGAGATTGTTAAAAATTTTGATTTGTCAGACAAGCAGAAAATGCAGGAGATAATCGGGGATTATAAAATTGGAAAGATGGCAAAAGAGGAAATTGACAGGCAGATTTCAAAAATAAGAGAAGGTGGTGATGCGCTAAAAGAGAAAATATCTGATGAAAAGACAGAAGAGTCTAAAACGCTTGAATTCGAAAAGAGAAACCGCATACTAGATGCAGTCAAAGGCTATGAGGAAAACTCTGACATTGATGTTAATTGGAATTCTCTAAACGTGGAAGAGTACGGTATACAAGTTGTAAGTGAAGAAATAGTAGAGCAGCCCATCAAAATTACAATTTCAGACAAAGACGATAACGTAAATCTTGGCAAAATAGACGTAGTCAATTCATTTGGTCATAGGGTTGACGAGATTAAAACCGAGCATGTTTTGCAAATTGCAGCAGACATTACAAATCCCAACAAACAAGAGCAGAACTTTGCGTATGTAGTGGAGATAACTGATGACAAGAACAATCCTGTCCAGTCTGCAAAATGGGCAACAGGAACGCTTAACCCTGTTCAGACATTCAATGTTAGCTTGTCCTGGATTCCTGAGGATGCGGGAGAATACCGAGCAACTCTTTTCATTGGTACTGACATTAACTCTGTTTTACAGGTCGCAGATATTGAAATCAGTGTAAATTCAGATGGGGATGTCTCTGATGACAATTATTGTAAAAATGACAGTGAATTACTTTTCAAGTATTCTGATAATTCCCCCATATGTGTAGCTCCTGATACTGCTTTCAAGTTAATCAATAAAGGATTGGCATTTGCCTGATGTCTTTATACAAATTAGAATTTGATCATGGTCCAATAACTTACAAATGGATGGGGGTTATGGTTGTCTTTTTTGTGCTGCTGTCATTTGTAATTCCTGCACATGCTCAATCAAGTACGACGACAATTACAGACATTGAAAACAATCCCGTAGCCCGGGACATACTAGAAAAGATTGAAGAGACCAAGAGATGGATTGCAGAACTAGAGGAAAAACAGGCTGATCTAATAATGGAAAGCAATGAACTTGCTGAGAAGAGAGCTCAGGCAAAGTCAAGTCTGGAAAATGACCTGCAACAATGGGAGAATCTGTGGGGCGAATATTCATCTGAGAATGTATTTGCAAAGTTTGTTGATACAATTCCGACAAATTCCACAAAGGCCGTGTTTTGGGATCACTATGACTTTACACAGGCCAAAGTACAGGCAGGGCGTGATGCATTCTCCCAAATCATCTACAGGGGCGGGGATTTTCAGGAAGCATATGCCGCATATCTAAAAGCTGCTGAAATAAAGAAAATCGAGATGATTCAGGTAAACAGCATGTTTAATGTGATGCACGGGCTTGCATACTATAACCAACAGATCTTGTTCAATCCTGATGGACAATTTGATCTTGGATTGTCTGGAGAACAATTGAGGAAATATTATGAGGATTTCAGAACAAACCCCCAATACCTTCTTGCAAATCCTGATGATAATGCATCTCGTGAAGCTTTAGGGATGTCTGATTCTGGCACTGAGTGTAGGGTTGGATATGTCCTAGTTCACAGGTATAATGAAGATGACTACGTATGTGTCACAGATAGAACCGCAGAAATGTGGCAGAGACATAAGATGGGCATTGCAGTTGACAGAGATATTCGGGCAACTCCCGACACGATAAGCATACAACAGATGAATCATGATCGAATGCAAGAAAAGGTGACAAGCGTCAACTCAAAAATTCAAAGAATGCATGATGTTAATGAGACAAAAAAGGATGAGATGGACAAAAAATATGATTTGATGGTGATGGATATGGGGGCACAACAAAAAGATGAGGAAAAGAAAATACTTGTAAATCTCACCAATGACAAGATATCTACCAAAAACTTTAGCGACCAGATGGAGGACATACGTTCAAAATACGACGAACTTGAAAAAACAATGATAAAAGAAAAATTCCAGATCTTGGAGATAGTGGAGAAGTCGTATAAGCGTGAGCTGAACTTACTTGTTGACAGATACGATGATGATCCCGAGATGGATGTAATTTGGAACTCTGACAGGCGATCATACAATGCAACACTGGCAACATAGGTTTGCTTGATTACTATTCTGATGATTCTCTAATTTGCGTTACGTTGGATCTGGAAAATTCTATGTACAGTTTATGATCAGGATCAGAACAGTTTTGGTCTTGTATGTGACTCTGAAAAAAATGAAGACTATGCTTTTGATGACAATTGGAATCTTTAATCATGTTATTGTATCTTGAAATATGCTAGCAGTTTAGACATACCGCAGGAGGTTTGGTATCCTCATATAATATTTGAAACAAGACAATTCAATGGTGTATAATCAATGAAGGCTTCAACTAAAATTGTGATATTAATATCGTTGCAAATCATCATCATCATTACAAGTTTTTTGACTCTAGTATATTTTGAATCTCAAGTACTCTACACTGGAAACATGGTGAATATTGCAGGCAAAAATAGATTTTTGGCAAGTGAAGTGCTAAGTGAATTACACCATTCTCAATTTTTCAATACCGAAAAACATAATGCCCATTTAGGGACACTTGTGGAACTTGAAAGAAACATCATATTCCTAAAGGACGGAGGTAAAGTTTCCGCAATAGAGATACCTCCACTTCCTTCCAAATTTAACGATGATTGGAACATCATATGGGAGAAATTCACTCTGTACAAGAGCGAAATCACTCAAATAAACATAGAAGGGATACACACTCTACTTGAATTGGAGGTTTATCTTGAAGACGCTGAATTTCGTAATGAGGGGTTGATTTTTCACTCAAACATTCTTGCAAATAAACTGGGCCAGGAAGTTTCGACGCTTTCTTCCCAGCTAGTAACGTTGCAAATTACGTTTGGCATAATCAATGTCGCATCTCATATTTTTATGATTTATCTGATTTTGATAATCTTTCATAAGAATGCAGAAAAAGAAAAATTGGCCACGATCGGACAACTTTCTTCCAACATAGCGCATGACGTGAGAAATCCATTGGGTGCAATTAGAAATTCTTCAAAAAGAATTGAAACGCAGAATAAAAATCAGAATCAGGTAATTAACGACGAAGTTGCCAGAATCAATCGCGCTGTGAAAAGAATGTCGCATCAGGTTGAGGGAGTTTTAAATTATATACGCATAGTTCCTCTTGTTCCAACAACAAAGTCGATAAGAGAAATGTTGGATTATTCTCTTGACATGGTAGAAATTCCAAAAAACATCAAAGTAAGTCTTCCTGAGAATGACGCAATTATTGAATGTGATTCTGAGAAATTAGAAATGGTGTTTACAAATTTAATTTTAAATGCTGTTCAAGCAATTGATGACGATGATGGAATCATTTCAATTAGATTGGCAGACAAGCAAACTGATCTAAAGCTTGAGTTTGAAAATTCCGGCCCTTTGATTCCTGATGATGAATTGTCCAAAATTTTCAATCCACTGTTTACGACAAAGCTCAAGGGCACGGGTCTCGGATTGTCTAGCTGCAAAAATATCATAGAACAGCACAAAGGAACGATTAACGTCACTTCAAACCCCGTGATATGTGCAATATCTCTTCCAAAAATGCTTGATTAATTGACGTAAAAATGCGAAACGGTTTTAATTATTCTTGATGCAGTGCACGTGATGGATTCAGATGAGAAAATTCTTCTTGTTGATGATGATTCTGACTTTTTAGAATCCACTCAATTGATGCTGATGGACGAAGGCTATGACGTGATCCCAGCCACAAATGGCGAGGACGCAGTGAAAAAGTATGGGGAATTCAGGCCATCCATAGTATTTTTAGACATCAAAATGCCCGGAATTGGAGGTTATGAGACATTTTTTCGCATACGCAAATTGGATTCAGACGCGAGAGTGATTTTCACTTCTAGTTATGCCCTTGATGATGAAAAATTCAAGCAAGCCAAAGATCTATCGCTTAAAGGATTGCTAAACAAGCCCTTTGAATTGGATGATTTGAAAAAACTGATTAGAAAACATGCAAAATGATTCATGAAAAAATTTTAGAATTTTTTAGGGTACGAAGTCTTTTCTTGTAGTAGTTTTCGGCTTCACAGAAAAATTCCAAATACCATCTTTGCAATTCATCATCTTTTCGGAAAATATTTTGTAGTGTTTGGGTCCCTGTTTTTGTAGTGGTAATTTTGGATGATGATCTTTGATACAGCATGAAGGTGTAAAACCAATATGAAATCTGTTCTGCCAGATCCTCCTCTGAGATTGATTCATAATTTTTTCTGTATTTGATGTGGATAAAGGACATTAATTCGTAGAGAGGACTATCTTGATTTTTCCCCGTTTCTGGATTGTCCAAAAGCAGACCTTTGGAAAGAATTTGCAGCTTGAATATCTTGTCCCCTATTATGGATTTGAGAAATTTCCACTTGCCAAATATTTTTGGAAGTACACTGGTATAGTTTGATGCCATATTGTCGATATCATTATGAGAAAAATTCAGCACGTCAAGACAATATAAAATACCATGCAATGAAAGGCGATATTGATCAGAGGTTTTTTTCTTGGGATTTTTTCCGTCCCTTACAATCATGCCCATATCCAGGATCCCTTCTGAATGTTTCCCCCTGTCGCTTCTTCCAATTAACAGTCGTCGATACTCTTTTTCTTTTGTCCTAGTGATGGAAATGTCGTCATGAAATCTGATTTTTGCCATGTCCCAGGTAGTGCACGTTCCATTTGTAAACAATATCTGCAAAAGTTTTTGAACATTTTCATGATGTTTTGTTTTGGATTTTGCAGAATTTCCATACATTCTATGGGCAGTAGGCCTCATGTAGAATTTGTATGATAATAAATTTCCATAATGAGTTCCTTGATCTATTACAACCATACCGCAACAGGATGGCTTTTTACTTATATTACTTCCACAGAGAAACCACATGAGGATTATTAGTCAAATTGCATTGTCATTAATTTTTGGCTCAGTGTTATTGACAACAACCACTGTCATGGCAGAGACCAACATACTGTCATTTACTAATCCGTCAATAGTGGACATTGCATCTGGAAATGTAGTTAATCCAGTTACCGTGGGACAACAATACACAATCCGAACTGACTTCGTAAATCCTCAAACTATAGAACAGAAGTTTATGTACACTGTACACATAACTAACGTCGTTGATAATACAGAGTCAATAAATGCAATGCTTGAAGGAGTATTTGCACCTGGCGAAGAATTCACTACATCATTGGCCTGGGAGCCCGCAGACTGCGGTGACTTTGTTGCAGATTTTGCAGTATATGACAATCTCCAAGATAAGAATTCGCTGGCAGAGCCCCTTCGCATGCCTATATCTGTAGAGGGATGTCCGTCTGAAATCACCCCATTAGATGCATTCTTTCAGAATATTCAAAATTTCTTTGCAGAATTATTTACTTAAGATCTATTTTACTAGTTCTATAGTGTTCTAGTTTCCAAATTCTAAAATTGTAAGTTTTGATTAATGCTTTGAATTCTTTAATTCTCCTAAGGGGAATTACCCCTTTGATACATGTCTCTATAGATTTTAAGTAAATTATTTACTAGTGATATACACTGAATATGCGATTCTTACCCATGATTTTTTAATCTCTTTTGGATTTTTACCTGTGCTTTTCTCCAACATTATTCCCTTGTACAATGCTAGCAATCCTTTTG
>JAJCXK010000064.1 GCA_029263475.1 Candidatus Nitrosopumilus sp. | reverse complement strand
AATCAGGTATTTTGTCCATGTCCGAATCAATTTGGTCCTCTGACAAAGTAGAAGATTTGTAATCATGTATTGTTTCTGCCTTGATGAAATCTGAAGACATGACGTAAAAAGATACTATGATTGCAGTTACTACAATCACTGCAATGATTCCAATGACAATTATCAAAAGCCTAGTCTTCATTTTCTTTAAAGGTCCGTGACACCATACAATTTTACAGATTTGATATAATCATCAAAATCAATAATTATTTTGTCGCCAATTATGCTAATTCGTTGATCATCAATAATGTTTCCGTTCATTTCTACTTGAAAAACCCCGTTGATTTTATCAAAAGGTATGTTGATTTCAACATGTGTTGTATGATTATTTATTTGATAATACATTGCGTTTTCTTTCACATCGTAAATATTCCTAAGGTCATTTTCTTCACTTTGTACAATACGTTCCCTTTCAGCAGAAGGGGATAGTTGCGAGGGCAGTCCCCAATAGTCTTCAATGCCCATGCAGTCGTATGCCTTATCAGGATGAGCCAAGACGCCACCACATGGATAACTGTCAGTCAGTTCAAACCACTCATAGACATTGGTTTTAAACTGCACATCAAAGAAGGATATTCCCATGACATGGCATTGAATGTCTTTGATTTCCAAAGTGTTGCAAGTGAATGCAGCTATGTTTGGAGGAATGAACATAATTGAAACAATTGTAATTATGATTAATGATATTTTGTGTCTTATCTTCATTTTTTCTTACCATTAGCGTACAATACATGAGAATGCCTCAAGTGGAGAAGATGTCTGTTCATTGTCATGAACCATGTGTATTGTAAATAATCCAGGTTTTGTACACAGGAACGGTTTTAGAGCAAGTTTTTGATACCATCCCTCCTGTTCTCCATCGTCGTTGCTTTCAATGCAGAATTTTTCAAAATCCTGTTCAGAAAGAATGCTTTTGTCCTGGCTTTGTACTACAAGTTTTCTGTTCATGCAATCAAAACCCTTTCCCCACGTGTATATCCCAAAATTTACCTCGTTGCCGAGTAAATAGTCGTTTCCAACATTTTGAAAATAATAGTTGGCAAATTTGTTACCGTCCAGAAACTTTTTTGAATATGTTGATGCAAGGTCTCCTTTCTCATAGTTATGAATACGCGGATTGACCATCTTGTCTACCATGTAATTACGGCCTGTAATCTCAAATGATTCTACTGGTCCCATGTCAGAATCCAAGATAGAGTCTTTTACCAATCCTCTTTCTGAAAGTTTTGATTTGGTTTGCAAGGTTACACATAACGGTGAATCATCACTTGTCATCCAGACTAATATTTTCTCAGGTGCACAAACTGTTTGCCCAGGCTTGATTCCCATCTCTTCTTGTTTTAGCGGTGGCATGAGATAATGATAACTGGATTTTTTATGATCTGAGACGGTAAGTGCAATACAGTCATCAGAGACTTTGTCTCCACGATATGGACTGGGTATCAGACCGTTTGCCCCATATGCTATCTCAACCTTTGCATAAGTGTAAAATGGTACTTTGAATTCATAGTAGCAATCACTCATCTTATCATATGTCTCTGGATGAGGTGGAGGCCTGTCGATGTTGTTGATTATCTTGGGCATTACATGGTCTAGCATCGGGGTGGTTTCAGGAAGATAGTAGACGTTTGCCCCATATCCGTTGATCAGAAGAAACAACAGACCTTCTTCGTCCCATCCATCATTGGAATATGGGAAGCTTCGTGGGAATTTGAGCTCAAAAAGCCCGTTTTGTGTCGTGTTTGTAATTGCGATAACCTGTGACTGTCCTCCTTGTATTGACAACAGTTCTTCTCCCGTTACTCGGTATTGCGCTACAAACGTTTTATCCTGTATTGGAGGATCAGAGTTGACGTACTTTCCAGTGATTTCTAGCGATTCCCAGGGTTGTTCTTGTGCATGTGTGTATGGTAAGGAAAATGAGAATAACATTGCAAGGGAAAGAACAGTTGGAAATAATATCAAAAACTTCAATTTACCTCAAATATCAAATGATATGTTCATAAGTACTTCTGATGTTTTATTGTTATTAAAACACAAGTCTCGTTGTGAGCTTGTCTTATGTTGCGTATGATGTATGAAAACTTCTATTGCAAATTAAATAATTGATTATTTCACTTTAACAAAAGAGAGGTTTGCAGGTCCAAACTTTCCAACATCACTGTCTAAAAGACAATCGTAGTTTTGGAGGTACTCTATGATGTTCTCACTTCCACGTACTATGTATCCTCTATCGTGATTCTGGTTTGGGGGACAGCTTATGACATTGTCCATCTCTCCTGATTCAAGATTTTTCACCAAAAAAAGCCAGACAGAGTCATCTGGAAGCGAGTCTCTGGTAGCATACTGCTTAAAGTGAAATCCAGACTCGTTGATTCTGTCAGATTGGACTTCTGCCTGAGGATATTTCTCAAGGAACAGTTTTACTTCTGGTATGTCAAAATTATCATCAGACGATATCAGAACTGGGTTTTTTTCTGAACAGCCGTCAATTGCCCATGACTCAGCTGCAAACTCGCTGGTATGGCAATAGGTGCTGTCAAGAGATGCAAACTCATGCTCCACCAGCATCTCATTAAGATTAACGCCCTCACAGTAGACTACGGCCAGGATCCTGCCTGTGCCGGAGAGGCCTTCCAATGGGCGTAAGTCATCCTGGTCAACTAATGCATCAGAGCCAATCGAGCAGACTTGTCCAAGAAATTCCTTGGCCTCCTGTCCTCCCTCTTCATCTAGTCCGGGAGATGACACCAATGCAAGGCGAAACAAGGCATTGTCGACTCGGACAGTATTACCATCAAATATTTCAGTCACAGTTCCAGTGATGCATCGAGAAGAAAATGACTGCGGGCAGCCATCAGGATTCCTAGATTCGTTTGAAGATTCATCTTGAGAATTAATGCTTGCCAGATATTCGATTCCTTTGAGGAGATGTTTATCTCCCAAATCAGATTCTGCCCAATACCATGCACTATGCTTTATCATTTCATAATGCTCCAGGTCAGTGTAATGACTGTGGTATATCTTGTACAAGTCAATCTCTTTTTCAGAAGGTATTGTGATAATCTCATTATCGGCCAGAAATTCAACTGCAGAAATCATTGTCTGATCATCAATCTGTCCTTCGTTCCACCATCTTGCATTGTGCTCCATCCAATCAGGGATGATGTGTGAGGAAAAGGAAGATGTTTCAGATGTATTCTCAGAAGAGTCTTTTGCATCAATGGAATTAATTTGCACAGAATCTATCATGGAATCAAATATCGGAAGAGAGTCAGGAAACCAATCCCCTACCCTGTATAAAAAAACATATCGAGAGTTGTCATTTGTTACGTACACCTTTGATTCAATGAGTTCGCGTCCTGCATTATCTGATGTTGAATATGTCAGTTGCCATGCATGATGGTCTGATACTAGAAGAGGTTTTGATTCGATTATCTTGAGATCACTTCCTTTGGATTCCAGCATCTTTACTTGGGATGCTGCAATCTCTTCAGGGGATAAGGCATTATCACGATATACATGATCCATTGAAATGAGTCCCGTATTCCCGGGGGCCCAGAACCTGGCAACAAATGGTACGTCTGGAATATCCTCAACCATAACCCAGTCATCAGGATACTCTAAATTCATACCAATGTCATTATTCTGGTAATGCAGGTAAATTCTGTCAGGATTGTCTGTTTGCGCATATGTGTCATGAATTGACGGTGTGATTGCAAAAACTCCTAGCAAAGCCAACATTACAAATCCAAGTTTCATGATATCGTTTTTGCTGGCAAGTTCATAAAGAATCCTATTGTTTCAAGAGCATATTTTTGGTGACTGCTAGTGATTTTTTGCTATCATTTCGGTATCAATTTGGAGTAATGAACTATCAATTCAGCACCTCAATTATCAATTCGGTGAGACTAATTATCAATTCGGTGAGGAATTTTATCAATTCGGTGAAAGGATTTTCTTTCCGGTAACAGAATTTATCTTTCCGGTACTGTTTTCTAACATTTCGGTGGAACATTCCAACATTACCGGATTGATGTCTATCTTTCCGGGAAACAAAATGATTTTTCCGGAATGATAATTCTGAAACTCTTGAGAGTTTTCCGAAACTTTTGATCGTAAACTTATCTTTTCGGTTATCATTTCGGTGGTTTGTCGAAACTTTTCCGATATTTACCGAGAGTTTTCCGAGACTGCCGGAAAGATACCGAAATTATGGCCTGATCGACGTAATTCTATTTTGATAATTTATCAGTAAATTGGACATGATTTTACTGATTTTTTTTTTGATTGGGCATTTTTGGACATTGTCCAATTTTGTCCAACAATAATGTCCGATAAAGTCCAAGAATGTTCAGTTCGGTCAAAGAATGTCAAAATTTGTCAAAGAATATCCAAGAATGTCAAGAAATGTCAAACTCTGGCATTTTCACGATGCTGCCTCTGCCTGTACTGGTTGCACTTGGGCTTGTTTCTCAGCATGTAGCCGCAGCATGGACACCACAGTCCTTCCCATTTTATGTAGATGTCGCATGTGGTACATCTCTTTGCGCCCTGTTTGTACCAAGAATCAGTTCGCTTTCCCTTTGTCACCTTGTATCTGTGGCAGATTCCATTACAGGTCATTTTTCTAACAGTGAACAATAGATTGGAATTCTTTATGAACTTCTCATTTCCCTGTTGTGGTATTGTGAAACATTTTGTACTATTCTTGATTTTGGCAGGATTTGCAGGAACATCTGCTTTTGCAGACAGCACTCCAAATGATCCAGACTCCGCACCGAAACTTGACTGCAACTATCCAATTTGTCTATTAGAAGATGAAAACATCGAGGAACCTACACCCGGCTCAGATTTTGTAATCAAGGTACAGGTAGAGCCAGATACAAAATTTACCGCAAGAATATTTGATACCAAATACGAACTGACGTTTATTGAATCTGCTTTTGCAGACAGTAACGGCATTGCAAGGATAGCATATCCAATTCCGCATGATGCAAAAAATGGAAACTATGAGGTCACATGCACAAGTTACACCAGTAACGGTGCTATTCATTCTGGTCTGTTGCTGCAGATAGGTGACAGGTCTGCATCACACTATAAAGAAACTGAATTTACAATACATGCACACATGTACCGTCATGACAATGATCATTTCAAGCCAATCGTGGTCAACGAGCCAATTCACATGGGAATCTCGACCAACTACAAGTCTGCAAATGACACTGACATCTCTTTTGAATTTACGATCCTTGATCCTAACGGCAAAATCATTGACAAGGGAACAATTGCCAATGAGAAAGGGAAAACAGTTCGTCATCCATTTGTAACTGAGACTGTTGGCATGCATAGTGTAATGGTAAAGTCAGACATTGATGAAATTGCAGAACACACTGAAAAGTTTGGAGTACTAAAAAGTGAATATGTCATACACAAAAATGATAGAGACTATCAGGTACTCCTCAGATCGACGGATGAGTCAACTGTTGCGATAAACAGTATGAAATTTGACAAGGATGCAAGACAGATTGCATTTGAGTTGGAACCAACATGGTATTTCCGAGACATGCTGATAGTTGAGCTACCCTATGGGCTTCTGGAGGGACCGTACGATATCTTTGTGGACGGGCAACGGCAGCATATAATTTCCAATAGGGGATATCTTGGAGGGATACATCAAAGTGGAGATTTCACGGTATTGTCAGTGCCATTGGAATATAATTCCACCAAAGTGCAGATTGTCGGCACCACAGCATTTCCCAAAGTCTCCCAAGAGTTGACTGTGAACTCAAAATTTTTGGAATATGAGGCAGATGAAGAACTGACAATACACGGAACGTCTCTTCCCGAAGAAGATCTGTATGTCAAGATGTACGCCTCAGATGGAACAACGGCATTCTCTGACAGGTTCACATCAGGACTGTACGGCACCTTTGAGCATGATGTCCTGACATGGCCAAAGCATTCTGCTGACTTTCCAGAAGGAAAGTATACCTTAGAGATATCAAGTGTAGAAGACAAGAAGAGACTAGAAACAATTAAGATAAAATTTCAAAACAAGTCTGATCTATTTTCAAGGTTTCAGCACATTCCCATCAAGGATCAGTTGAACAGTTTTGCGTTTCATCCAACAAAGATATCATGCAAGGATGATCTGGTTTTGGTCATCAAGGACAATGAGAATTCCCCTGCATGTGTATTTTCTGCTACTGCTGAAAAACTCTCCCAGAGAGGAGGATGGACCGTGGTGGAACACAGTATTCATGTGAACTGGCTTGATTCAGACCATGCATCTGTTGGTGCAGGCATTGTGCAAGTTGTTGACTCTCGCATGAACATTAGTGTGGAAGATGCCGATGATTTTGAAGTCTATGTTTGGTCTGACTCTGATCCTGAGGGAATCGAGATTATGGTTACTGAAACTGGAGAAAACACCGACACATTTGAGGGAATCGTATTGCTTTCCAATTCTGATCAGTCTTCAGAAGGAATACTTTATGCTTCATCAAGTGATTCAGTCAATGCATTTCACAAGGATGTCACGGATTCAATGTTGCTTACAACTACAACTAAATCAGATATCACAAAACAATCTCATTCCTATGTGATAATTCCAAAAGGTGCAGTGATTGAGGGGAATGAGTATTTGATTCCAAAAGAGATTACGGTAGTTTTAGGGAATAATAATACGGTGACATGGATTAACCAAGATGATACGGCACATGGAATAGTAAGTGACAAGGGAGGTGATGATTTTTGGGGTAGTCCCGGAGTACTCAAACCAGGTGATTCATTTTCTGTGAAGTTTAACAGTACGGGAATTTACGAGTATCATGGTATACCTCATCCTTGGGAAACTGGAAAGGTAATTGTATTGGAGAAATAGAAAATGAAAAAAGATCAGAGGAAATACTTTGCATTGTTTCCTGTTGCAATTCTTGTCATCATGATAATTTTTACAGTCGGGGAATATCTTTCTGCAGATACATCCGTTTCTCCTGAAAAAATCCATGTAACCAAAATATACGCAGGATACAACGCAGAGCAGACAGTAGAGGATTTGTCAGAGTTTCAGACATGAGTCCTAGCAGCACGTCAAGATTTTACTATCCTGACTCACAAGACATACACGACCGTGATGCATTTCAGACGTTTAACCTGATTAGACTCCCAGAATATCTCGGCGGTATAGCAAATGACACTTCTGCATTCAGGGCATACAGCGCACTTGACTTGGTGTCACACTGCTACATTACATACAGGACAGATGACGGAAGGAATCACAGGATCGAGGATCCGTGCAACAGCTCTGGCTATCGTGCACTTGATGGAGTAGCAATCCACCCGCATGAAAAAGCACTAAAGGGGTCAAACACGGGGGCTTTGCCTCAACTTGACTTGTCAATAGACGAGAATGGGTTCTTGCTGATAGATCCTCCAACATTTACGCGAGAAGAAAATGGCGTAGTTGGGGTCGGGCGAGATGTCTCAGATGAAGACATCCTTGCAGGTTCTAAAATTTTACTGGACACGTACTCTGCAGGCTTTCCTGATTCTGTGATAGTTCCATTGACTTTTGATGCTGGACACTATCTGCATTTTGTAAAGCCTGGGAATTACAACAAGTCATCTTTTGAGTACTATCATCCTACATCCAGACTTGACGTGATATCCTTACAGGTCACTCCAAATAGCTACTGCATTAAAGAATCTTGGACTCCAACTAGTCATGGCTATACAAGGGAATCATTTGGAGTACATGATCAGACGATATTTTATGAGATACGTGATGATATCTATGATTACCTTTACTTTGATTTTTGCCTTGACGGACACTGGTACAAGATAGAATCCACTGTTTCCTTTGAGAAATTATCCAAGATAGTAATTGATGAATTTACTGACAGGAATGATGATTAAAATGAAATTTGAATATGGTTTAATCATAATTACTGGTTTTTTAGTGGCTGCATCTTTAGCATTAATCACAAGTTAGTCTGATGAAATTCCTCATTGGAGATATCTTCACGAGATGAAGCAACAGGAATTTGAAGGTGGTTGCGATATGGATTGCAAGGAAAAGCAGGAAAATGAACGCGGGTACTTGTGTGTCCAACTTGACTCTGAACAGTACATCTGCAGGCCTCCAAGGGACATTTTTTATCCTGACGAAGATATGCAAGTCAGTTCTGCATTTCCGCCTACGTATGGAGAATTTGCATATGTGCCGGAGAATCAGCAGATGATGGAAAAAATTAGGCTTTTTGATATTGTCAAAGTGATTCTGCTTGATGAAGAATCAAAGGGAATTCTGGTGGAATTTGGATTTCACACAGCAGCAGATATTGATAATTTTTTTGAATATTCGATGATGTTATTTCCCGGTGATACCTTTGTTTCTCATTGTCTAGGAGGAGATTCAAAGACAGCTCACATTGTAGAATATCGTGACATTATCAAACTGGAGGGAAAAACATACTTTGAATTTTGGGGAACTCATGTGACAATACCTGATGAATTGCTACCATGTGAGATGCCTGAACTAATACGATACTCACTTCCAGTAGATCTCAGGTTGGGAATTGATTTTGGAGAAATAGGAAATGAAGACTAGGCTTTTGATAATAATTTCAATAATTGTGGGAATAACAATGTCCATTTCATTTATTATCAGTTCCACATATGATGAACGTGCTAAATATTTGGTTGAAGAACTATTCATGGAAGCATTAGAAGAAACCAGTAGAGATGATTTGCAAGTGATGACATTAGTTGTAATAAAATCAAAGGATACTGAACCACAATATGATAACTATTGTGGTTTTGCACATTTGGAAAATAAGGAAGTTTGGTTTGATGCGGATTTTGCAGATAATCGTGTAGTTAGAGCAGCAATAGTTGATCCTCCCTCCCCATACTGTGCAGATGATGATCATAGCTGTTTTTGTGACTTACAAGAAAAATTAACCGGTGAAAGAAAGAGCTATGAAGAATTTTTCAGAGAACATGTGTCTGAAATATGCCCTGTAATCCCCAAGCCTAAAAGTTCCGCTAGTTTTGATCCTATAAAATGTGAATGGATGAAAAATGAAAACTAGAATCATAATAATTATTGCAATAGCAGCAGTAACAATACCTGTGTTGTTTTATGTGTCACTGTTAATGCAGGTAATTTTTATCCATACAGAGCCTGAAATGTCTTTAGAAGAATTTCATGAAAAATTTGACGATGAGCCCATCGTAAAACATTTCAAATTGACATATCCTGAACATTTCACAGGCGTGGGGAAAAATCCTGTGATGATGATACCTGCATGGGGATACGGCTCCGGACATGATAGTGGAATTATGGCCGAACTGCGTGTTCAGGAAAATTTTGGCATGTACGAGTTTATCTATACTTGCAGCAACGATGCTGACACATGGGTCTCGGTAAATATCAAAAATCCTACATCCGAGGATATTGATAACAACCTCTGTTGGTAATTTTAAAAAAATAATTTCAATCATAATGTGGGCAAATTTGGTCTTAATTCTCAAGCATGATTTGAAAAATTAGATCATTCTCCAATCAATTTCTTATCTATCTCATCATCCATATCTTTGAATGCATGATATCTTTTATTCCATCTGTGAAGAACTAAAGATTGTTTAATTCCATACACCAGCCACACAATAGCATTTGAGAGCATGATAAATATCAAAAAGAGTCCAGGATTAAGAATTCCAAAATTGCGAGTATATTCAGATTTTAAAATTTTGAACTGTTCTACAAATGATGCTGTAGTAATGGTTCCATCTTCTAATTGCTGTACGATTGAATCAAACTCTTCTACAATTGGACCTTGTATTGGTCCTACCACTAGTAAACCAAATCCCAACATCAGTAGTTGAGGGATGACTATTCCAGCTATCGTGATAATTAAGAACATGTTCTTTGTTTTTTTAATGTGTTTCATGGCAACATCCACAATTCCAAAGATATTTTCATCGGCTTTTATTTGATTTTCATCATCTAACGTATTCTTAGTAACTTGCTGGGTTGTAAATTTACAATATTTTTTATTTAATCTGGTAAATACAATCCACTGTACTATTCCATAGCACATCCAAAAACCACTTATGATTTTATACATCATAGAAAGATAGTATCCGATACCAGGACCTCCATACTGTGGTGCTGATTTTACATATCTTGTCTGATCAACATATTCTTGTATGGTTATTTCCTCTTTTTCAAGTTCACCTACAAGGGATACAAGCTTGGCTATTCTTGGAATATCCTTGTCATCATCATCCTTCATGTATTCACCAAGAAGATTGCTGCCAAACATTATTGAAGGCTGTAAAAGTACTACAGTAACCATCATAATTATCACCATTTTTTTTGCAATGTTGAGATTGCTCACCGCCTTGTCTATTGTCTCAAAGATGTTTTGGTCAGACATTATGATGTAAGCCCCCTGATTCTACTTATTGGTATAGTAACACAGTTACTTTTCATTTTTTTTACCTCGTGGAAATAATAATTCATAT
>JAJCXK010000063.1 GCA_029263475.1 Candidatus Nitrosopumilus sp. | reverse complement strand
CTGTGAATCAGTCCCGGAAACTGCTCTGGCTCGTACATGCTTCGAGGTATTGTCCTTGCCCCCTGCTCCAGGTGTATCTTTCCCCCGAGGTTCACTGATGCCACCATGTTCTGGACGGTGGTGACTGCATTCTTTTCTATCTTGATGTCTTCTGCCCGCAGCTTTTCAACCACCGCATCTACTGCCTTTCTTGCCATGTCTGCAGACTTTGATCCGCTGCAGACCATCTTGCCTGTCCTGAAAATCAACGTCGCAGTCTTTGGCGTTTGCAGCCTGAAGACAAGTCCGGGAAACTGCTTTGGGTTGTATTCCGTACCGGGAAATTTTTTCTGGATGTCAACAAGGTCCAAGTCCTGATTGACTGTAGCTGATGCCACGACGTTTTCAATGCTGATGATTGGTCTTGTCTGGGCCATGTCCTCAGAGTGTTTTGTTTCCTGAAATGTTCCGCATATGTGAATCCATTTTATGCCATGTCAGTTCAAAGTTACGAGTTCATAAGGAGTTCTCCCAGTCGTGGCTTGGCCTGTCTTGCTGATTTGCATGCGTTACACTGTCAATTCGGTATCAATTCGGAGTTTGCATTATCAATTCGGTATCTTTTCGGTAAGCAAAATTATCAATTCGGAAATTTAGATTATCAATTCGGTATCTTTTCGGCGAACGATTATCATTCCGGTGTTATTTTCTATCATTCCGGTGCTGTTTTCTATCTTTTCGGGAAAATATTCCGAAACACCGGATTGATATTGTGTCTTTCCGGATTGATAATTCCGAAACTTCAGAGAGTCTGTAGATATTTTCCGAAACTTTTGATCGCCATTCTATCATTCCGGTATCAATTCGATGATTTTCCCGAAACTTTTCCGAGAATCTTCGAGAGTTTTACGAGGCTGCCGGAAAGATATAGAAAAAATCATCTGATCGCAATGAATAATTTTTGAATAAATTTTTGTAGATTTTATTGGAAACAAGTCCAATGCAACGTACCAGACACTTGATTTTATTTTGGACAATGTCCAATAATGTCCAACAATGTCCAAACTAGTCTAGTTTTGTCCAGAGATGTCCAGCTTTGTCCAAGGATGTCCAGCTTTGTCCAAGGATGTCCAATATTCTAAAAAATATTAATCTGATGCAGGTGATGTATAGACAATCCGAGGGAAGGACATCAGGAGCACTTATGAACATTCAGTCCGGAATTTTGTCGTATGAAGTATGTTGTGATGCTGTTAATCCTGACAGGGTTTGTTGGAATGGCACATGCCTCACAGAACGAGGCAACATATTCCACCAAGATATCTTTTGAGGAGCACTATGAAATTGAGATCATTGGACTTGAAGACGAATACTCTACAGATGAAGAATATTCTTTTGACTTTGTAATCTCAGGCTACGGGT
Organism: Candidatus Nitrosopumilus sp.; assembly: GCA_029263475.1. GTDB lineage: Archaea > Thermoproteota > Nitrososphaeria > Nitrososphaerales > Nitrosopumilaceae > Nitrosopumilus. The sequence goes on along the minus strand of JAJCXK010000063.1, from coordinate 4,157 downwards.
ATGGATGCGCAAACTATCAGGTAAGCTATCCTGATGGCAACGGCATTCTCATTGGCACGGGCGCTCAATCACGATGTGCTGCTCAGACATCAATGTATGAATTTGAAATCAAATCCCTTGACAGGCACGGAACTCTTGGAAACGTTGCAATAGAAAAACCCGGGACCTATGCTGTCACAGTAACGTTTGAAAAACCAAGCAAGTATTTTCCAACTACAGTCAACAAAGAGTTTCGTGTTGTAGAATCCCTTGACAGAAATTCCAATGAATTGACCCCATTAAAGCAATTCAAATCTGGAGTTTTGATTGATGGGATTAATTGCAGAGAAAGTTTTATTCTGATTCCAAAACATGATGGTTCCCCGGCATGTGTGAAACCTGAAACCATTTCAAAGCTCATTGAGAGAGGGTGGACCACCCAATCACTGGTACAGGATATCGTCATGAATACCATGAGCAAAAAACTCGGTCCAGAATGTTCACAAAACACAATGGATGAGATAATGAGCGGAAAAACAGTTGAGGAGAAATGTGCCAAACTTATGGATGAACTTTTCACTAAACGCCAGTCCGAGATGATGCGGCAAGGGTATGCCTTTGATCAGGAAAGCGAGTCCTGGACCAAGGAAGGCCATCCGGACATGATGATGAATATCGCAGACTATTACCGGCAAAATCTGAAAAGTTCAAAAATCGCACATGAATCGGAATCAGAACAATTGGACATTGCAAGCATTGAGGACAGATACATCCATCTAAATCCTGCAGACATGTGTGCAACCATGTCCCTTGAGTTTATGTCTCCAGACGAACTGGAGCAGATTAAATCAGGTACAAAAAATGTCGTATTTTTGGAACTTGCCGACAAGGACATCGAGGAGATGCCAATACTTGATGAATTAATCAGGGCAACACACAATCTGGAGTTTCCTTCAAATGAATATGCACATGCAAAGATGGGTATGGGGGAACTTGTAGATTATGAGTTTTTCATAATGGAAAAAGCAATTGAAAAGTATGGTGACTCCAAAGAAGATTATTTTATCAAGCTTGATCCAGATTTGGATGAGAAACTTGCAGACCCCAAAAAACAGGGATTCTCAAATGAGTTTATTGCGCCACAAATAGTGTATAAGGATAATGTGTACGTCCTGGGTCATACCGTATTTTGGGTTTCAGATGAGCATGAAATGCAGTCAATGTCAGTTCACCTCAAGGAAAACCTGGACGAATCCCAAAAGTTTGTAACCCTAAATGACGAGGACCTGGAGTCAATCCCAAAGATAGGAAAGGCAGTCACAAAAATTGGAACCGAGCTTGAAAGCGTTGTTGCATTCAAGGGAGTGCCAGAAAATCCAGACTGGAACGACTATCGGGAATGGTATGCCAACAAAAGTGCAGAGCAGTTTGGTACAGATGACGTGCATGTACGGGGATTTATTTACGAGAATGAACATTATGATCTGGGATTTCTGATATGCTAGATGGTGATTGAATTGAAAACTAGACTTTTAATAATTATTTCACTTGCATTAATTTCTTTTAATGTTTCAAATGTTTCAGCTGTATGTGATCCTGATAGTATGAAACCAGGAGAATTATGTTTGGATGGTTTTAGCACCTTGATCATAGAACCTCATGAAGCTAGAATTGAAAATATTGATGGCCAGTTGTTTCATGTCATTGGACCTTTCACGTTGGAACGTGAATCCGGTGACAGGATTCGTTTAGATGATGTGACATTTACATATCCTTCTTATCCAAATCCTCCAACACCCGGAGGACCAGTATCAGTCACCATCACGTTTGAAAATGGTTCTAAAGAAAGTATTTTCAAAGTTGGCGCTCCATCACCTTTCATTGAGTTCGTAGGAGTAGATCCACAGGCAGGAGTCAGACGAAATACAAATGGTTCGTTTGATTACTTGCTAAGTTTTGAGCAACGATTTGATTCACAATCAAAACAATTTCAAACTGGAATAGTGCAATGGTCTTCTAGATGCTATTCTCCTTCTGAGACTGCATATGTTACTGTGATTGACCGTGACATGAATCTTGATCCAGCTATTCGTGACGGTTTTCAAATTACTGTGTGGTCTGATTGGATAGAAAAAGAGACTGGAACAAACAAAATATTGCCTGTCAATGTTCTTGAAACCGGCAACTCTACTGGCATTTTTGAGGGGATTGTATTTCTTGGAAGTGCGTTTGATGAGACATCAGGACACAGAGTTCCTGTTGGAAATGATAATGTGATATTTGCAAAATATCTGGATTATACTCCATCGGATCATTCTAACTTGTTAGAAATAGTAAAAACAACAACTGGAAAAAACCTCCCTTTTGGAAGTACTTGGGATAACTGGGAACGTAGTGCATTGCTTTATGGAATACCGTTAGTCTACGAGCCCTGCATGAAAAAACAAATGGACATGATTGGTACTGATGGCAATTTTGAAAAAATCGATGTCATTTATCCTGCGCCGATAAAACAAGTTGAATCTGGATTGTATATAGATGAGACAATGTGCAAATCCAATTTAGAATTAATTAAAAAAAATAACGGATTTCATTATTGCGTAAAGTCTGATACGATTCCGAGATTGCATGAGCGAGGATGGGCAACAAATGCAAACTTGGAAGGACCAAGCTCCAGATCTTGTTATAGTGATCCTGATGTCGGGCTGTGTAAGGCTGCGATAGAAAAATACTATTTTGATTCAGAGACTAATTCATGCAAATCGTTCATCTGGGGTGGTTATGGCGGTAATGTTCCTTTTGATACGATGGGATTGTGTCAAAATATGTGCAATTAGGAGAAAAATAAAATGAAGACTAAAGAAATTATTTTTATCATTTTCATAGTGTCATATACGACGACAATATTTACAATAGTAACAATCGACAAAGCCTACACAATGCTAAATTCTGAATCTCAGCCACTGCAAATGGTTGAATTGTTTGGCAATGGAACGGCAAGAAATTATGAAATTGAAAGTCCTTACAAACCAAATATTTTTTCAGTTGCTGCTGGAACTTTGGGACATTTTATGTTTACATTTCCCTTTGTATTGGCAGGATTTGGAATGTGGGGAATGTCGATAGTGTGGGCAAACTCTGAATTGGTTACACCAATAGAAATCCATTATCAGTGGTTGTCTTTTTTCATACCTTCAATGATTTCAATTCCAGTTGCGACACTGCTATCAACCCAAATTCCATTATGGAGAAGAATTCCGTACATCTATCTTATTGCAATGTTTATAGCTGGAACCCCGATTTTTATGAATGGTGATTTTGGAAGATGAAAACTAGACTTTTGATAATTATTGGAATAATTATGATGTCTCAAAGCGGGTTTATGTCTAATGCAGATGCATCTCAATGTGTAACTGGACAAACTCTGGAAGATCGTTTTAGTGATTATGATCATGTCTTTTCAGGCAAAGTAATCTCGATTAATATCTTGGAACACGACGTTGAGTCAAACACTGAATTTCCAGTTGATGACAACGGAGAACCAATAGAGCCTGATTTGTCGTTATCGTTAACTCCTATTGAGGTAACTCTTCAGGTATTTCATTCATGGAAAGGAAATGCAACTGATAAAGTGATTGTAAAGCCTTTTGTCACAATGGAGCCATTGGGTTTTCAGTTTATTGATGGAGAATCCTATCTTGTGTTTGCTGAAAATATTGAGTGGAGTGATTATCCTGTGGTTACAGGATGCAGTGACACAAAACCACTTTCTCAAGCATATGATGTTATAAGACAATTAGAACAATTAGTGAATTCTAACTCTCAATCAGAACAACATATTGAAGTAAATTATGAAGATTTCAGAGATGCGTCAGGGGAAATAATCTGTAAAGGATATTCTTCTGGTGGGGGATTTTTTGAATATCCTGAGTGTGGACCAATTGATCAATTTGTAATTCATATTTTGATGATTATCTTGCCTATTGTGGGTCTTGTAGTGGGTCTTGTTTGGTGGAGAAAAAGAAGATGAAGACTAGGCTTTTGAAAGTTATCGGCATACTTGCATTTGTGATTTTTGTTGCTGTCGGTGCCTTTGCAATAGAGTCTGAATCTAAACCAAAAACCATTTTTTGTGACAATGATTTTATTCAGCAAGGAAATGGATGCATTTTGGATCC
>JAJCXK010000062.1 GCA_029263475.1 Candidatus Nitrosopumilus sp. | reverse complement strand
AGTGCCTTCAGTAGCTGCTTCTGCAGTGCCTTCAGTAGCTGCTTCTGCAGTGCCTTCAGTAGCTGCTTCTGCAGTGCCTTCAGTAGCTGCTTCTGCAACTGGTTCATCGACCTTATTTCTTTCTAATAATTCTGGAATCTTTGATTCTGGTGTAAAATGAATATTATCTTCTTCTTCAACTTTAACTGTGTATGATGGAATGTTTACTTTTCTATCGCCTATCATGATGTGACCGTGAATCACTGCTTGTCTTGCTTGATATGGTGTTTTGAATCCTAATTTTTTCGTTACAATACTTTGAAGTCTTCGTGACAGTAAATCATCTGCATGAAGATTAAGTACATCATCCAATGTTGCTTCGGAACTAACCAAACCAATCCTTGCAAGAGATTTCATCAAAATTGGTTCTTTTTCTTCTCTGATTTCTTGCCTTAATGCAAGTAAAGATCTTGCTTGATGTCTTACTCGAGACAATTCTGTATGTGCCTTCCATAATTCTCTTTTAGTTCTTAATCCAAACGTACCGAGAGTTTTCAACTCATCCATTTTTAATTCATAATTAAGAGGTCTCTTTGGCTTTTTCCAGACTCTACGTGGATATTTTGGATCTCCCATTCAAAACACCTATTTTTTCTCCTCTGCTGCTGCTGGAGCATCTGCTGCTGCTGGAGCTCCTGCTGCTGCTGGAGCTCCTGCACTTCCTTTTTTGACTGGTGCTGCCATTCCGCCCTTGGCAACTCCCACGGCTCCGCCTTTTCTACCTGAAGTTCTAGTTCGTTGACCTCTAACTTTGAGACCGCTCATGTGACGATAACCTCTCCAACTTGCTGCAACTCTTTCTCTTTCAATATCGTTTCTTAATGTAAATGGAATATCTGATGTTAACAAATGTAAGTCTGATCCTGTTTCGATGTCCTTTCTTCTATTTAGGAACCATATTGGAAATTTTGCACTGATTGGATCTAAAATTAATTTTTCAATTACTTGTACGTTCTCTTCAGTAAGGTTGCCAATATTGGAATTTATGTTTATTTTGAGTGTGTCTAAGATTGCTGTGGCAAAATTATGACCAATACCCTTTATCTGGGTTAATCCTACTACAACTTTTCTCTCCCCTAGGATATCATTTCCTACAATTCTGACAATGTGTCTATATTCTTGTGTACTCAAGTATTTCAAAATTCAAGGAATCCCAGATAAAAACCATGCTAGGCATCAAATTATGTAATTTCTAAAATTTTATCTTATTGGAATTTTTTTTATGCCCAAACTCTCTTGAATTTATTCATCTAAAGTCCTCATCATCAGTCCAATCACTGCCTTGAATGTTCCATTGATTACATTTACAGCATTTTTTGATTCCTCGCTGAATATCTATTCCTACACAAAAACAGTGTACTCCCTTACCTGTTGGATCTTGACTACACAGTTTCTGCATGTCTTTTTTTTGATATTTAATTCTTAATTATCTTATTGGAACGATCTGTCAAAAAGTTATAACTTTCTATATCTGTAATTTTATTAGAATGGTTGATATATTTGATCGAGAAAAAGTTGTAGATTGCATGTTTGATTCTGTCACTTCTTCCATTTTAGCAGAACTTGAGGATGGTGAAAAGCAATGTTCATTTTTGGCTCAACAGTCATCAATATCTGAATCTGAAGTTCTTGAACGACTTTCGTATTTGATTTTACATGGATTTGTTTTTAAGAATTCTCAAGATGGAAAATGCTCCCTTGTTGCAAATTCTGACAAGCTTACGAGTATTATTGAAGACAGCGATAATTTTGATGCGGCTATTGGCGAACTAGAAAAAATGGACAGTTATCTAAACTGATCTTTTTCTATTTTTAATTTCATATATTCCGATAGCTACTAGCCCTATCATACCAATAATGAGCGTTGATGTGGAAATGATGGATATGATGAATTTTTTGTTTGCGTCGGGAAGTGGTCCAATTGCTCCTGTGACATAAATCCCTTCATCATCAGAACTGTAAATTATTAATTCATAAGTTCCAGTTTCTAATATCTCAAACTTTTCTTCTATGGTATCTTCATTCACCTCTTGAGAAATTATTTCAATGTCTGATGGATCTATTATTTTTATAACAATGGCATTTTCTTTAAATTCCATAACTTGTATCGCAAAAACCCCTATCTGCGTTTCTTCCATGTCAAAGTCTGCTGAAACTGTAACTGTTTGTGTTGAACTAACTTCTCCATTTCCCTGTATTATTCTCTCCAGCGTCACCTGGTTTCCTATAATTGATACAAACAGTCCTGTGGCGATTAACAATCCTGAAATGACAATGATTAGTCCTGATTTCTGCACAGATTATGACTAATTGTCTTTAGTTTAAACCTAATTTTTTACAAATTCATTGGTCTTAGATTAAAAATTAGGTTGGGCTAAAAAAGTTAGCTTAGAGTAAATTTAAATTAGGATTTTACTTTTTTTGTATGTCATTAAAATCAATCGTTCAATTATCATGTTTTACTGATTTCATTGGTAGTTGGGTTTTCTGCAATTGCAATTTTTCCAACTTTTTCTAATGCACAATCTGAACCAAAAACTTTTGTCACTCCTTCCGTGGCCGTTGTACAAACATCTGGAAAAATCATTGATCCACTGTATATGATATCTGCTGTGGGATTTGATCCAATGGAATACCTGTGAGATTCTGATTATGGTCAAGTTTTAGAATTATCTGATGGTCCCCTGCTAGAGAATTTACTATGATCGCTGAAGATGACAAGATTATGGAAGTTTCACCATGCAGGAATTACATAATGGAACTTAGTAATAATTCATCCAAAGTAAAACTTATTGCAAGTGAAGTAATTCACTTCATTTTCATTATTCTGATGATGGTCTACATTTTTGATCCTGTGGTTAATCTGTTGGATTTTGATGTTATATTATCTGAAATTCCGATCGAAAAAATTGATTTTGTTGATTCTGAAATTCAAGATACTGTTAGAAACACTGGTCATGTTTTTGTGGATATATCTATGGCGGATGTAAATTATAGAATTCAACCAGCTGCAGTAGAACCTGACAGATTTTTAGAAAGATTTGAAACTATGCTGATTCAAATTCCTTTAGAGTGGAATGAAGCAAAATTGTAAGTCATTGGAATCACCATTGAAGATGGAACTAGATTTGAAAGAACAGTTGAAGCAGCTGTTTGGATTGGATGTTTTTCATATTCTCCATTTATATTCGTAGTATTCCTTGAAGTTGGATCTGGTGCTATTTTTCAAGTGATCATGATAATTATAAAATGGATTCATGAAGAAAGTGAAAAAAATCTCTCCAGTTTTAATATAATTTTTGGTTTCGTAATCGGCATGATGGTGATGTATTTGACTAGCATTTTGTTCTAATTTGGTTCTGGATGGATTGTGATTACTGAATTTTTAATTTCTAGTCTAATCACATGTTCAATTTCTGATGTCAAATCATGAACTTTTTCAATTGATAATTCCTTATTAAAAGAACAATCGATATCTATTTTCAAAATATTTTCAAACTTTAGAGATAAAATGCGTCCTATCTTTTTAATTTCAGGATATGTTTCCAAAATGGTTTTGATTTTTTCTTCAGTTTCAACATCTTCTATGTTAAAATTTTTCGGAACTGTGATGAAAGGTTCTAGATGGATTGTTGCATGCGTGATGTCTGGTATCTGCTCTTGAATTTTTTCTTCAATTATCTCAGAAATTTTATGAGCTGATAGTAGATTGATTTCTCTGTCTACCATCACGTGTAAATTACAATATGTTTTTCCTTTTGTTTTATGTGTAATTACATTGTGAACCCCTTTGACGCCATCAACACTTTTTGCAATATCTGATATTTTTGCGTCTGGTGGAATATCATTCCAATTTGGCTCAAAATGTATGGTGGTAGCAGCGTTGGATATGTTATTTTTTATATTTTTTTCTACATTTACACTAATTTCATGAGCCTTTTCAAAACTAGTATCTCCTCTTAGTGATATAGTAATATCTGCAAAAACAGTATCTCCAGATCTTCTCATGAGAATCGGTCCTGCATCTATGACTCCTTCTGTGGATATTGAAATTTCTCTAACCTGTTTTACAATATCTGGTGAGATTATGTCTGTCAAATCCAATGCTGTCTTGTAAACCAACTTTACACTCAGTATTGCCAATAGTCCTCCTAAAATTAATGCTGCAACAAAATCTCCAAAATATAATCCATATGAGACCAAAACAATTCCAATGATCGCGACTAATGTGGAACCAAGATCCATGAATGCATGATAAAAATCTGCTTTAAGGGTGGCACCTCCAATTTTTTTAATAGATCTTCTTAAAATGATTATTCTGAAGAAATCTATTCCTATCGTATACAATCCTCCGATGATGGCAAACAATCCTGGCAAAACATTTGGAGGTGGACTTTGCAATCTGTTGATTGACTCGTAAATGAAAAAACAAGCAATCAAAAAAATCACTATGCCTCCGAGTAATCCTCCCAAGGATTCAATTTTACCATGTCCGTAGGTGTGTTCGGCATCCGGTGGCTTGATTGCTAACCTTGCGGCTAAAATCAAAACAAGAGTGACTACACTATCTAACAGTGCATGAATGCTATCTGTGATGAGTGCTAGACTGTTTGAGATTAATCCAAAAATTAATTCTACTAAAAATGCTGAAAAAATTGCTAAAAGTGATATTTGTAATACTCTGGTTCTTTGAACAAACATTTTCCTCCTTTTTTGATACTCTGATCACGTATTACCGTTTTCTAAGAAGTAATGATGCGACAACATTATTTGTTAGAAAAATTGCTTCTGTGATGTGTTGTCTCTGAAATATTTTGTATTGGCGGTAGTTTTCTCAATGATTGCGCTTGTTTCAACTGCTGATGCTGAGGCCTCAAATAATCCTGACTTGTTTGTATCAGCTGAAAATTCACAATTCAGTAATCATTTTTCTGGTTCCATGGTAGTTGAAGTGGTGATAACTGATCAAAATTTACGCGATACTGACGAGGGAAAGGGGGAGCCTGATGTCACAATCAATGGAAAATCGCTACGAATGGTTCAAGCCACCGATGGTAATTGGTATGCCTATTTTGCTCATGTTGACAAGGCCCAGAAAGCAGATTCAACTGTTGGTTTATCTGGAGCGGGATTGGATTTTGGAGTCTTTTGCAGTAAAGATACACCCTTATCGGTATTTGGGATTGATCTTTCTGAAACCGATGGGTTCTCAGTTCCTCGTTATGCGTCTGGTTCAACCAATGGAAATTCTTCACTTAAACAATGTACTGATTCTCCGATTGGCTCAAATTTGAACAATGTTGTTAGAAATGCAAAATCGATAAACAGTAATCCAAACGTGCCATCTGGACAAATTGGATTGGATTCTGAAGCTTGGCCCTTAATTCAACTATATTCATTTGACGACGTTGTAATTCGATATAATCCTGGAGGTCAAACACAACAAGTTTCACTTGAATACGATGAAATTCAAAATATTTCTTTTAGCATTGATAGGGATTCGTATCCAAATAATGCTGAAGTCTTTCTATCCCTAAGTGATTTTCAATTAAATCAGGATCCCACTGATGAAGATTCTTGGACTTTCGCTGTTGGTACCGTTCCATCCACATTTTATCAGGCATTTGATAACTCTGGAAAAGATGCTGCAAATGGAAATTTGGGGTTGGTAAATTTAATTCCAAATCTTTCAAATTTGGGCTTTAAAAATAATGGCAAACTTTCTTTAGACCTTGGAAGTGTAATGATACTGAAAACAAACAGTGACCAACCTACTATATCCGTTGATGCTGATGGAAGTTCCAATACATATTCAGAAATTGTAACTCTTGTTGAACAAGGGCCTAATTCTGGACTTTTTGAAAGCTATGATTCTAGTGATCAATCTGTAATCGGAATATCCAATGATGCTCCTCGTGGTCAAACTGGACAAATCACGTATAATAAAAAATCCACTTCGGTCTTGACGGGATTTTCAACTGCTTCAGTTTCGCTAAATAAAGAACGCGTACTAACTGTTGGTAATGACAAATTTCTACGTCCTGGAACTGAATATGATGTGTCTCTGATAGATCCTGATCAAAATCTAAACACAGGCAATCGTGATCACTTGGATGTTTTTCGCACTACGGCAATTATCCCTTCTATCTCAATTGGAACTCCTGTAACTCTGGAAGGTGCTCATAATGTATTGTTTCATACTACTCCCGATGGACCTGGGGAAATCGCAAATTCATTCGTGCCTGATTCCAATTCTGACAGATTGATAATTGATACCTCTACTGTAACAAATGACTCATTTAAAATGATTTCAGTAAATTTGGGAATTTCAACCTCATCTTTATCTTCAGTTCTGCTTGACATATCTGAATTAAACACTCATGGCACAAATTGGATAAACTATGATTTGAGATCCTTTGAAAATGATTTTGGAATTTCCGATTTTAGTGACACTTCGTTTGCTCTTTCTTTTGGGACTTTGGGAACATCTTCGATTACTATATCTGATGTGGGTGACATTACATCATCACAGGGATTTATTCAAATTGATGATTCTGATGTGGTAGATATTTTAGCTGAAACTGGAATTGTATTTCTTTTAATTAATTTTGATTCTTCTGATGATGATGATGATGATGATGATGTTGGTATGTTAAATATCTCCAATGAAAAAAATAAACAACCTATTGTTTTTGATTTCTTTTCTTTTGGATTACGAAATGATCAAAGCATAAATAATTCAATTTATCGTTTTGAACTTGAAGAAACTCATGATGACTCTTCTGTTTTTGAAGGTACTTTTGAGTATGTAGTTACTAATCAGTTAAACATCCTAGATTCTGATTTTATTCAAACTCTGCAACCAATCGGTGATGAGATAAAAATAATTGTAATGAACAGATTAACTGATGATGATGGAATTACAATATCTTACTCTGATTTAGATGGAGTAGGTGTGTCAACTATAACTTCTACAAAATCTGATATTAATACGAATTCAGGAGTTGTTTCAACTTCTTCAACGTCTTATAGATTTGGCCAACCCGTGACTCTTACTCTGAAAGATCCTGATCTTAATCTCAATAGTGATACTGTGGAAATATATTCCGTCATCAATGATCCAAATTCTCCCTACGTTGATACTGTTGGAAAAGATGGACAAATTTTATTAGAAGTTAAGCTTAAAGATATTCGTTACAAACGTTGTACAGTAGATGGTGTTGAACATGGTGGTTTGGGCGCAACTGGATTCACTCTAGTTGAAACTGGGTCTAGTACCGGAATTTTTGAAGGTGTGTTTAAAATGCCTTCAAAAATTTGTAACAAATCTGGAACTGCATTGATTTCCACTGCTGGTGGAAGTCTAGATGCAAAATATCATGATTCAAGAGACGGTTCTGATAATTCAAATATTTACAGCTTGTTGAAAAACAAGACTACGTCAACTTCTAACATTCCTCCCAGATTGACTTCATATGATGTCATTAAACCCCATTTAGGAAAAATTGAAGAAATCATTCTTTCTGGAAGTGTAGATAATCATAGAAGAGGGATACCGTTAACGATTATCGTTATTACTCCTGATGGAAAATCCCAAAATTTTGGTGCCACTATTTCCAATAACGGGGGTTATAGATCTATTATTTCGATCAATCAAAATTCTATGGTTGGAATTTATAATGTTGAACTATCTCATAATGACTTGCGTGTGGGAGCGACTTCATTTGAGGTCTCAGATCCCAAACTCCCTGATTGGATAAAAAATAATGCAAAATATTGGTCTTCTGATACCCTGTCTAATTCTAAATTTATTGATGGAATAAATTATCTAGTTGATGAAGGATTCCTTATCAAGTCTGGTACAATTCTTTCTGTATCTGATCAAGAACTCCCTGATTGGATAAAAAATAATGCAAAATGGTGGGCCAATGATCAAATATCTGATGAAGATTTTGTAAAATCTATTCAATATTTGATAAAAAAAGGTATAGTTAGAATATGATGGGTCGAACATTACTTCATTGAAAATATAAATACTCTTAGTTCATGATGAAAATGAAAATGAAAGTAACTGGATTATTAGCATTTACGCTGTTATCAATATCAATTCTGTCTTATGGTATAAGTGGTCCTGCGTTTGCAACCAGTGACCCTAACCCTGCATTACCTGTATCTTCTGAGTTAGAGACTTATTCGAATGGAGGTTCTGTGAAAATTTCTGGAACTATTGCAGATTATGATTCTTCGTCTGGAAAAGGACTTACTTTTCTTGTCATCTCCCCTGATAACGCCATTGTCCAAATTGGACAATTAACTCCAAATCAAATTGATTCTGATGGTTCATTTACCAAGTCTTTTGTTGCTGGTGGTAAATATTGGAAAGCGAGTGGTGATTATACTATTGAATTCCATTATGGTGCAGATGAATCTAAAGTTACGGTTAACTATCTTGGCGGATCTCCTATAGTAAGCGGTCAGCCAGAACCAACACCTGAGCCAGAGCCAGAACCAACACCTGAGCCAGAGCCAGAACCAACGCCAGAGCCAGAACCAGAACCAACACCTGAGCCAGAGCCAGAACCAACACCTGAACCTGAGCCAATATGTGGGGCTGGAACCGAATTAGTGAATGGAATTTGCCAAGTAATTCAAACTGCGCCTCCTCCACCAGATAGTGGATGTTTAATTGCAACAGCGGCGTATGGGACCGAATTGGCTCCACAAGTTCAATTACTTAGAGAAATTAGAGATAATACTTTGTTCAGTACAACATCTGGAACATCCTTCATGTTAGGATTTAACACATTATACTATTCATTTGCACCAACAATTGCAGACTGGGAACGAGAAAATCCTATGTTTAAAGAAACCATTAAGACTCTCATTACTCCAATGCTTTCGACCTTGTCAATAATGTCATTAGCTGATGAAGGTTCTGAAATGGAAGTTCTGGGATTGGGAATTTCTGTGATTGCCTTGAACTTGGGAATGTATATTGCAGTCCCTGCATTCATTGGATTTAAAGTCACTAAGCATATCAAATCTAGAAAATAATCTCAGTATTTCTAATAGGTTATTATATTCAAACGCATGGTAAAATGTCATGCATGTTGAGTATGAAGAATTTGAATCCCCTGAAGATTTTCTAATGTATATGGCATCTGCTGCACCCCCAATGAAAAATACAATGCCAATTAATTCTTACAAAGGGTATGTGATGTCGTTTATTCCACTTAGTCCTGCAACTGGAGAAACATATCTTATGCTTTATGCCAAGGGGTCTTTAGAGTCTGGAATTTATGAATTTGATGTTGCCTCTAAATCTTTCAAAAAAGTTGAAAGTGTAGAAAGAGCTGACAAAATATATTTCATATCTATAACTCCCAAACGCAATACTATAGCGGATGTTGCTATTGAAAATCTGTCAAAATAAAACCCTATTTTTTGTATTTTGATTTATTGAGTGATTGTATAATCTGTTGATATTGTCATCCTTCAAAATAAAACTTCCGTTCTTTCTATGTGACAACAAAAGACCCTTGTCAACTAGATCTATAATTAATATTTATCACAAAATTTTGCAATTCAAGTTACAATCTTGATAATCTATAGTTTTTTTGTCTGAATTTTAGGGGCAGATACTGATCTACTTCTTGCATATTTGTCAATAATTTCATCTGGAGTTCTTCCGTTAAACAAATCCTTGCATAATCCTCTGAGATATCTCATTATTGCCCATGTACCAGCTTTTAGAATCCCATACATGAAAACTTTCATTGGGGGTCCATATGTCTTGTTTCTTAGGATAATTGGAATGATGTCGTTAATTACTCGTAAATTATTCTCCCAACATTTCCAAAACAATGTGAATTGTGCTTCATTCAGGTTTCCAAAATGCATTGAATTCTTTTCACTAAAGTCTTGATACAATAGGGGTGCAACTAATCCTCTGAAATTCATTTCTCTGAAATCACTCATCATATCAATGGTGTATTGGATATCATCAGGTGTTTCATCTGGCCAACCAATGATGATTGTGGCAGCTGGGAACCAATGATTGTCATTTAGAATTTTTGCACCTTCTCTTACGACGCTTCCCCATTCTTCTGGGGCAAAAGGCTTTGTTTTAACGCCAAGATGTTTTTTTACCATATTTGGTGACACTGTCTCAATTCCCAAATTTGTAGCAAGCCATCTTCCTGTTCTATCTTGCTCGTTGACATGCGAAATTTGCTGCATTAGTATGGGATCAGCTGCAACTGCTGAGAATGTCATATGTGTTGTACCAATGAAGTTTGCTCCTAGACCCTTGAGCCCTTTCCACAAATCCACTATGGCATCTCTGTTTGGAATAAAGTCTCTGTTGTCACATCCATAAAGTAACATCTCATCAGAGTGTAGCCAAATTGAATCAAATCCATAATCTAGATTGGTTTTTGCTTCATGCTGCAATCTGTCTAATGGGAGATCTTTCTTTGATCTTTTGTTAACATCGCAAAAATCACAACCTCTGCCGCAACCACGCATTGCCTCGATCAAGGAGTTAATCGTAGGACCTTCGATAACTGGGATATTTTCAAGATTTCTTACAAAACAATGCATTAATTCTGGTGCATCATTTTTTTCTAAATCTTGGAATAAGTCTACAGCCAGTTCATCAGCTTCACCTACAACTACAGTATCAATTCCATGTATCTTCATTCTGTCTGACTTTGCTAGTTCCCATGCCCCGTTGCCGCCAACAACAACTTTGAAATCATATTTCTTTTTAAGCTGAATAATACTGGCGCACATTCTTTTGAATTTCATCGCAACGTATGACAGTTTTTCTGGAGACATTGTCGTTGTAACTGGAGCCATTCCTAATGGATCCATCACATTAATTCCTACAACTTTGGTGTCTGGTCCGATTGATTTTTGTAACATTTCAGGATGCGCCATGAATACATCTTCTTTTTTATATCCTCCCTGAACTAACGAACTTTCAATTCTTCTTAATCCAATTTGGGCAACTTTTACTTCTCCTGTTATTGGATCTGTTTCCACTGAAGGACAAAAAACCTTGTCAAAAACCCATTCTGGGAGTACTTCATATGGTCCACATGCAATAAATCCATAAAGAAAATTTCCTCTATAATTTGTCATTAAACTACGATCAGCAGTAAGTACAATACGTTTGCCAGCCAATTACCAAACATCGTTTAGATATGTTATATATCATTTACGAGATTCATTATATTGGAACTTTAATTAGAATTATTTTTCTTAATTGCTCTATTTGCAATATTTGCTGCAATTCCGCCAGCTGCAATTCCATTATCAATATTTACCACTGATAACCCTAGCGAGCAACTCTGAAGCATTGATGCAAGTGATGCAATCCCTTTTTCTCCGTAACCGTATCCTATAGACGTTGGAACTCCTATGATTGGTATGTCTACTAATGTGGAAACTAACGTAGCTAGGGCTCCTTCCATTCCAGCTACAACAATTATGCAGTCTACGTCTTCTTTTATCATTTCTTTTAAAACTGGAAAAATCCTCTGTATACCTGCAACGCCTACATCGTATCTTGTAATACATTTACAATTCATTGCTTCACACATCAATTTGGATTCTTCTGCAACCCCTATGTCTGATGTACCTGCAGTAATAATCCCAACTTTTCCTCCTTGCGACTTGATTGGTTTTTTAAACAACAATAATGAAGATGAATTTTTCCCTGTCTTGATCTTCACTTTTAATTTTTTTGCATATGTTGTTATTTTTGGATAGTCTTCTTTTTTAATCCTTGAAATAATCATTGAATTTGTCTTCTCCAGTGTTTTTTTAATAATTTTTTTAATTTCACTTAATTCTTTAGTTTCTGCAAATACTACTTCTGGAATTCCTCTTCTTTTTCTTCTATTGATGTCAATTTTGACAAATCCTTCTACTTCTTCGATTGAATACAATGACAAAAGTTTTTTTGCATGGTTCACTGAAGTTTTTCCCGTTTTGACTGACTCTAAGATTTCATGAATTTCCAATATTGTATTTTCTTTGTTTGTATAAAAAAAGGCTTAGATCTCGATACCTGAAATGGCACTTCTTACACTTTCTACTCCTTTGGCAAACACTTGTTTTTCTTCATCGTTTAGGTCTAGTTCAATTATTTTCTCTACACCCTTTTTGCCAATAATTGCCGGAACTCCTATTGTAACATCGGAATGACCGTACTCTCCATCCAGATATGTTGCAACTGGGATGACTTGTTTTCTGTCTCTAACGATTGACTCAACAATTGCAGAAATTGCATTGCCTGGTGCATGAACGGTAGCTCCTTTTAATTCAATTACTTTAGCTGCAACTTGTTTCGTATTTTGAACTAATTCATCCAGTTTTTCTTCTGGAAGAAATGATGATAATGGAATTCCTGATACTGATGAAAATCTCGGTAGGGGTAACATGTTTTCTCCATGTTCTCCAATTACTAATGCCCTAATGGAATCACGAGAGTGTCCAGTTGCTTCATGAATAAATTGTCTAAATCTAGATAAATCTAACATTCCACCCATTCCAAACACTCTGCTTTTATCAAATCCTGATGCTTTGTAAGTAACATAAGCCATCGGGTCTAGTGGATTTGTAACTGGAATTATCATGGAGTCATCTGCATATTTTTTTACATTTTCAACAACACTCTTTACAACTGATGCATTAATTTTCAAAAGATCCATCCTTGTCATTCCTGGTTTTCGTCCAGAACCTGCTACCACTACAACAATGTTTGATCCTTTCATATCTGCAAAATCATTAGAACCTTTAACTTCGACATCTATTCCCTGCTCTGATAACATGTGATTGATGTCCATTGCTTCACCTTGTGGGAGCCCTTTGGCCACATCTAGCAACAAAATTTGATCATCTAATCGCTTTAATGCTGAAAATAATGCTGCATCTCCACCTACTTTTCCAGAACCGATAATTGTTATCATGGAAATTTGTGCTTATTTTCGATAATTAAATCTAATGGAAATCACATATTATTAGTCGAATTTATAAGCATTTTTCGTGATTTTCAATCATGGTTCTTGTCATTGATCCACAAATTGCAGGTATCTCTGGAGATATGCTTCTTTGCTCATTAGTAGATCTGGGTGCTGATAAAAATAGGATAATTACTGGGATAAATCAATCTGAAAAGTTTCTTTCAAATTCAATAATCGAAAAAATTGATTTTGAAAAAATTCAAAAACATGGAATTCAATCTTTTCAGTTGATTCTAGAAATTAATGAGAGTGTTCATGAAAGAAAAGGGTCTGAAATTAAAAAAGCCATCGCTGATTCTGTTCTTACTCTGGGGTTATCACAAACCGCAAAAACTTTTGCAGAATCTTGCATAAACACATTGATTTCTTCAGAATCTACAATACATGGAATCCCTGAAGAATCTGTTCATTTTCATGAAGCATCTGGCATTGACACTCTTGTGGATATAGTTGGAATCTCAATTGCGCTGGATGATTTAAAATTATTTGATGAAAAAGTCTTCTGCATGCCTGTCTCTGTTGGAGGTGGTTCTGTAACATTTTCGCATGGTACCATGTCAAATCCTGCGAGTGCCATTCTTGAGATTTTTAAAAATTCAAATTTAATTATTAATGGAAATAATGCCAATGAAGAACTTACTACTCCGACTGGCGCCTGCGTTCTAGTAAATTTGGCCCATGAATCTGTTGAATTCTATCCTCCTATGAAAATTCATTCAATCGGATACGGTGCTGGACAAAAAGATTTTGAAACTTTTTCAAATGTTTTAAAAATTGTCAGAGGTTCTGAAAACCCTTTTGAAATTGATTCTGTAAAAGTACTTGAAACAAATGTGGATGATGTTTCCGGTGAGATTTTGGGAAATCTAATTGAGAAAATAATGGAAAAAAATGCATTGGATGTATCTATCTGTCCTGGAATCACAAAGAAAGGAAGACCTACAAATCTCATATCCGTAATCTGTACTGATAGCAGTATTGATGAAATTCTTGACACGCTAGTGTTGGAAACTGGAACGCTGGGAGTTAGAGTTTCTGATTCTAATCGATTTATTGTTAACAGGTCTATGCACGATACTAATCTTACTGTCAGCGGCTCGTCTTTTCAGATAAATTACAAAAAATTTTCTTTTAAAGGAAAAATTGATTTTAAGATAGAATTTGATGACTTGAAGAAAATATCTAACGTTCTTGATAAATCTATTAGAGAAACAGATGTTTTATTGAGAAAAGAGATTGAGCAATTGGAGAATAACAATGATGACAAATCTTGCTGAATTAGTACATTGGTTTGAGGATAAAAATAAGGTAATGATTGCACTTTCTGGTGGTGTTGATAGTGCCCTTGTAGCATATGCTGCATTTCAAAAATTAGGTGATTCTGCCATTGCAGTAACTGCTGATTACAAAACTTTGTCTGAAGAAGAACTTCGTACTGCTAAACAGGTTTGCTCTGAGATCGGCATTAAACAACTCTTTCTAGATTATGATGAACTTGAAAATGAAGACTTCACAAAAAATGATTCTAATCGGTGCTTTCATTGTAGAATGGAGTTGGGATCTCATTTGATTGAATTAGCAAAAGGGTATGGTGTTGAGGTCATTGTTGATGGGACAAACATTGATGATTTGGGTGAATATAGGCCTGGAATTGAGGCATTGAGGAAAAATGGAATTCGTAGCCCTCTTCTGGAGACAAATTTTTCAAAATCAAAAATTAGGGAAACTGCAAAATTGATAGGCTTATCTGTATTTGACAGACCGTCAAATGCATGTTTGGCTTCCAGAATTCCTTGGGGGCAAAGAGTAACTGCTGAAAAGCTAACTAGAATAGAGCTGGGAGAAACTATTGTCAAGCAGCTTTCAAAAATAAGAAATGTTCGAGTTCGTGATATTGAGGGATCAGCAAGAATTGAGGTGGATAAAAAAATGATATCTGTGTTTGATGATGTTATTTTGAAACAAATTACTGAAAAATTAAAGATGATTGGTTTTGCCACTGTAGAAGTTGATCAAGAAGGATATAAACCCGGAAAAATTAATGTGAATGTATAGTGATTTATCTGGATAATGCAGCATCTACTCAAATTCATGAAGATGTGCTGAATTCAATGATGCCTTATCTAAAGGAACAATATGGAAACCCTTCATCCATTCATAGGTATGGTAGATTGGCCCATAAGGCCATCGAGAAAGCTAGAAAGCAAATTGCTGCTCTAATCAACGCAGATCCTTCTGAGATTTTGATCACCTCTGGAGGTACAGAGTCCAACAACACTGTGTTGAAAGGAATATCTGGAAAAAATATTGGTAACAAAATAATCACTTCTCTAATAGAACATGATGCTATTTTGGAACCTTGTAAAAAATTAGTTGAAGAGGGATTTATTGTGGATTATTTGCATGTTGATCATTTTGGAATTATAGATCCATCCGAATTGATAGATTGTCTGACTGAAGATACTTGCCTTGTTTCAATAATGTTTGGAAATAATGAAGTAGGTACTATCCAACAAATTTCTGAGTTTGCCAAAATATGCAATGCCAAAAAAATTCCTTTTCATACTGATGCTATTCAAGCCGTTGGTAAAGTTCCAATTGATGTAAAGGCATTGGGGATAGACTTTCTATCGATCTCATCTCATAAACTTCATGGTCCGAAGGGGATAGGGGCGTTATACATTAAAAATGATATGAATATAGATCCGGTGATTTTAGGCGGTGGTCAGGAGTATGGTTTACGTTCTGGAACTGAAAATGTTGCAAATATTGTTGGATTTGGCAAGGCATGTGAAATTGCAAGAAATAACTTGATTGAAAACATTTCTTATGTAAAAAATCTTCGAGATATTCTAGTTGAAAAAGTACTGCATGAAATTCCTGAAGTAACTTTGAATGGTGACCCTAAATCAAGATTGCCAAATAACGCACATTTTACATTTCTTGGTGTAAATGGCGAAGATCTAATAATCAAACTTGATGAGTATGGAATTGCAGCTTCCACAGGTTCGGCCTGCTCTGTTAATACGCAGAGGGCTTCCCATGTTTTACAGGCAATGAAATTTTCACATGAACAAATTACCGGTTCTTTAAGATTGACCTTGGGTGTTTTTAATAACCATGATGAAGTTGAACAAACAGTTAGTTCTTTAAAAATAATAGTTGAAGAACTAAGATCCTTTTCTCCTTTTAAAGAAAAATATTCTTTTGGTCTTAAAGCCTAGGTGCTATATGAAATCTATTTCTAGTAAGTATGATCATGCTGATAATTCCCACAATTAGGATCATAACTGCAATTGTCCCGAATTCTGGGACCACGTAGGTTCCGATTATCTCGATTTTGGAATCTCCAGGTTCAAAATCAATTATTATTATTCTGGACTTTGAATGTGTTACATCTTCCTTATAATCAACTTCTATTCCGTCAATTAAAATGATAAACATCTCGTCTTTACCATCCTGTTTTTCAGCCCCTATGAACTCTCTCGGTAATTCTAATGTGACTGTTCCTTCGTCTGCTGATTCAATTAATACTGTCAACCCAAAGATATCCGAATTTACTGCTATGTCTTTGAGTGTAGCACCCTTGATGGTGTATTTGACATCAAATGTGCCATGATTTCCTGCATCCACTTCAAAATTAGTTGTCTTTACAATTGCTGCAGATTTTGGGGAATAGCTAAATTCTGATTCTGCAATGTTCCCTTCTCCATATGAAACTCTGACTGTGTAATCTCCCTGAGTTTTCCATAATGGACCTTCTGCAATAACTGTGTGAGAATAACTCCCATCTTGCGCTATGGTAATCTGTGCAATCTCGACTAGATTGCCATCCGAAAATAACTGTAATGTTGCTGGAGTGCCGCCAACAATAGTGGTTACATGCCCTGAAACTACGATGGTGTCTCCTTCATCATATGTCTTGTCATCTGTTTGAACTGAAATAAGGGATTCTTGCGCAAATGCTGTTCCAGTTGAAATTATTAATAGTGCTACAAGACTGTAAATTATTCTTGAGATCACAAGCTTCTTTGTGCATATTTGTATATCTCTTTTACTATCCAAAATGAAAAAATGAAAAAATGTGTGATTTTAGTATCTTGGAATAATGCTAAGTCTTGATTTTGCAGATACTGCAATTATTGAGATAATTGCTACTGCTAGAATCATGGCTGCGATTGTACCAAACTCTGGAATCACATAGGTACCAATTATTTCAATTGTTTCAGCGCCTGCTGGGAA
>JAJCXK010000061.1 GCA_029263475.1 Candidatus Nitrosopumilus sp. | reverse complement strand
ACTTCTCCTCCATCATGGACTTCTCCTCCATCATGGACTTCTCCTCCATCATGGACTTCTCCTCCATCATGGACTTCTCCTCCATCATGGACTTCTCCTCCATCATGGACTTCTCCTCTTTCATCTCTGGTGAAATAATTGCACCAGTTGGCAATGCCTCATCAACAGATGACTCTGTAAAATACGGTGAGATAGCTAATACGCTACCTATTCCAACTATTGCTATTATGATTACGGCCAACAAAGACATGTTCATGTATGGATGATCATTTTTTACTATAAATCAGATTGTCCACTTTTCACCCCAATCTTTTGAGCTTTGTTTTTATCATTTCACATGATCCTGAAATTTTCAGATTATACGTGCTTTAATGATACAAAATCTGTTGCAAACTGGCTGTGGTTGAATTCTCTGTTGAAAAATATTACACACATTGTCATTATCACAAATAATTTTAGTCAAGTACTTTGATGACATAGGTGTGAATACATTTCATGTCTTCACCATGAACATTGTTCCAATTTTTCCAGAAATCTCCTACTGTATCAATGGAATCTGTCTCATGAACGTGATCCATGTCACAATTTTTGCACGTGAGCCTGTATCTTGTCATATTACAAATTAAAAAAATTGACTTTATGAACCTGTGTATAAGAAATACTATCGACGATGAAATATTTTCAATGTTTGTATGATATTTCAAAAGAATATTGATTGTTTGTCGTATGAATCCATAGACATACTTAACACTAATAATTCTCTATTATGTTTAAGAGCAAAGTTCACCTCTACCCCCTGAGTTCGAAGTACTCTAAAGGAAACCAACCGGGATTTTGCATGGGCTGATGTTCTTTTTTTATTTTCTTGTAAATCTTTGTGTAATATTCTGTTTATCGCTTACACACAAATTCATCTGGAAGTTTGAAACATAACAATTCGAAAATGTCGGTTTATTCTTTGGACCTATCTAGATTAGTCCTGGCGTTACCGAAAACACGCAGTTATTCTAAGGCGATCTAGTATTTTAAATAGCTGGACGATTGTTTCATCAAAAGCTTTACAATATTACACCCAATAACTGCCATCTAATTATTAACTGTCAAAATCGTTCAATCGATCAAAAATTATTTTTCACTCTTATGAATAAAGTGACAATCTGAAAGTCTGACTTATGAAAGAACCACGATTAAGCGATAGAATACAAATGGCACACACCATAGAAGTTGAGAGTGCCACTCGAAAAGAACTTGGATTAAAAATTAGCTGGTATGATGCGTATGGTGAGAATCAAACGCAGGAGTATTCTTTGGGTGAAGGATCGATAATAGAATTCTAGTTCTATTTTATTTTTTTACAATTGGCTTTACAAAATGTATGAGATCTGTTTTGAATAACTGTGTGATCCAAACACTCTCTTTACATTAATTTCTATTTTTTTATTATCTTGGAACTGTTACGATGCGTAATGGTGTGATACGCGATATTTTTTTCATCTTGTTCTTTATTTATGATTGATCTTCAATCACACGGATGGAAAATTGATGTGTTTTTTGTGCTCTATGTCCACGATTATTCTTCACAATGCGTAACTTGCATCCTGACTACGTGACTATTTTCTGAAATTTGTTTGTCCTGATTAATGCAAAATCCAATGATTTGTTTACAATGCGGATTGGGGGAATTTTTCATTCTCGTGGGATGTTATATCACGTGTAAATGCCTCTGCATTACATCTAATATTTTACAAATCATGAGATCCTAAATTATTCATATTTGAGCCTAAAAGAACTGGTCATTGTTAAATCCAAAGATCATATGCTGTATGTTTGTCATGCGTTGTCTTGTGAGCCTAAAAGTAATGTAAGTTGACATGCCTGATCATGCATTCATTCATGAACCATGATTCTTTCAAATGTATGATTTGTGAATATTTTAATTTCACTATTGAGTAATTTTTGCTCAAGAAATAATTGCAATCGTAACGAAATTCATTATTGTCATGTATTCCTAAAATTATGACTTTTCGATAAAACCTTCACATTCAAGTAAATTCTCATCTGATGC
Organism: Candidatus Nitrosopumilus sp.; assembly: GCA_029263475.1. Lineage (GTDB taxonomy): Archaea > Thermoproteota > Nitrososphaeria > Nitrososphaerales > Nitrosopumilaceae > Nitrosopumilus. The sequence goes on along the minus strand of JAJCXK010000061.1, from coordinate 33,497 downwards.
ACTTTCTTCTATGCAACCCATGCATGCACTTACGCCGTCTTTTCTTCCAATCACATGTATTGATTCCTTGTGTCCACAAACGCACATCTTGTCATCCATAATACTGATTCCTAATTTTGGTATTTAAATTTAGAATTTTTTCTATTATTTTTACACTTACGAGCATCTTTATGTAATCGCATGTTTTTTATGGGAATTGATAAAACATGTTTGGTGTTTAATAAAGTCTAAATTATAGCACTTTGAAAACGACGTGTCATGGAAATTTCTAGCAGAAATGTGGTGGAAGGAACAGCACGATCACCGCATCGAGCAATGTACAAGGCTATGGGACTTGATGATGATGATTTATCTAAACAGTTTATTGGCGTATGCCATACCGGAAACGAAGCTACGCCCTGTAACATACATCTTCCAACTTTGGCACTTAAAGCTAAGGCTGGAGTGTCTGATGCCGGTGCAACTCCAAGAGAATTTTCGACAATAGCTGTGAGTGATGGAATTGCGATGGGTCACGAGGGTATGAAATCATCTTTGGTTTCTAGAGAAGTAATTGCGGACTCTATTGAATTAATGGTACGGGCGCATCAGTATGACGCACTTGTAGGTATAGCAGGCTGTGACAAAAGCTTGCCTGGAACGATGATGGCAATGGCCAGATTGAATATCCCATCCGTGTTCGTTTATGGTGGAACAATTATGCCTGGAATGCTTGATGGTAAGGAATTGACTGTAGTTGATGTTTATGAAGCAGTAGGCGCGTATGATGCGGGACAACTGTCTCTAGAGGCATTAAAGAATATTGAAAATACCGCGTGTCCCAATGCCGGTTCATGCGGAGGAATGTTTACCGCAAACACAATGGCGTCAATTTCTGAAGCAATAGGTCTCGCATTACCTGGAAGTGCAAGTCCTCCGGCAGAGGATGAACGACGGGAGAAAATTGTTTATGATTCGGGAGTTGCATGTGCAAAACTATTGGAGATGGGTGTACGCCCCAAAGAAATTTTGACTTTTGAAGCCTTTGAAAATGCAATAATGATGCTAAACTCTGTTGGAGGATCTACCAACGGAATTCTGCACTTGCTTGCCATGGCAAACGAGGTAAATATCAAACTAACCTATGATGATTTTGAAAGAATAAGAAAAAAGACACCTCATTTGGCTGACATGAAGCCTGGTGGAAACTATGTCATGAATTCTCTAGATAAGATTGGTGGAATTCCATTTGTGCTAAAGAAATTACTCGATAAAGGACTGCTAAATGAAAATTGTATTACTGTTACGGGAAAAACAATCAAAGAAAATCTTGACTCTATGAAAATGCCTCAAGTAGAACAGCATATTGTACGCTCTGCTGATGATCCAATTCACACGGTTGGCACTGCAGTAGTTCTAAAAGGAACTCTGGCACCTGAAGGTGCGGTGATTAAAACAGCTGGGGTGGAAATGACAAAATTTACTGGAAGTGCTCGCGTGTATGACCGAGAAGAATATGCGTTTGATGCTGTATCCAAAGGAGATGTTGATGAGGGTGATGTTGTGGTAATTCGTTATGAGGGACCAAAAGGAGGTCCTGGAATGAGGGAAATGCTGGCCACTACTGCTGCACTTGTAGGGCAGGGGTTGGGAAAAAAAGTTGCCATGGTAACTGATGGAAGATTCTCTGGGGGAACCCGCGGATTTATGGTGGGGCATGTTGCACCTGAAGCTTATGTATGCGGTCCAATCGCCCTTGTAAAAGATGGTGATAAGATAACCATAGATACTGAAGCCAACGTGCTTGATCTTCACGTGACCGAAGAAGAATTGGAAAATAGAAGAAAACATTGGAGCAAACCTGCACCTAACTATACCACCGGGGCATTGGCAAAGTTTGCTACACTTGTTGGTTCTGCTGCACAAGGTGCAATTACAAATGCTAATCCGTAGTTATTTACAGAAGATATCCACGTAAGCGTTGGATTTTGATTGTAGATACTGTGAGAATATGTGATGCTGGCATCAAGTCTACTTTGATTGATCAAAGATTGACTTTCTTGACGTTGTTAATGTACTGTGTTTTTTACAAATATGATTAGATTTAAGTTTGAACATGTCTCATCAAATCTGTGGATATCTATTCAAGTAAATTTGCAATAATTGTAATAATTGTACTTGTAACCATTTTGGCATTGCAAATAATGACAAATGATAATACGAATACGTTGATTGATTCTGAAACTTGTGAATTATACGTGACGGATTCTCAAATCAATGCCAAGCAATATCTGGGTGAATTCGATGAAAAGTGTCTGGGTTTCAAGAATCTGAATACTTGATGAATTTAAAAACTAATTAATGAAATTGATTCCATTGTTCACATCATGGAACATCCAACTGAGATAAATTCTGTATCTTGGAATGAAGGCAAAAAGTCATGGGAGTATAATGTGGTCAAGGTTGAAGAGTATTTTGGATTTAACGAATGTCAGCAGTGTAGAAAACCTATGTCTCATAACATCAAGACAGGTGGGGAGTTCAAGATGGTCTATGTCCAGTGTGGGTGTTCAAGAAGATAACTTTTTCCGAAACTTACTGATCTTCCATTCCTAAAACATCATAGTATGCCTTTGGGATCATTTGTTGGGCCTTAAAGAATACGTTGTTTGCAGCTGTGTCTAAAACATACGTTTTGGCCCAATCCTCATCACTCCTAATAGAACGTCCAAATCCTTGCAGCAATTTGGTCAGTGTTTGAGATGTATACCATGTGGGAAACTTGCTCATTTTGGCTTTTGTTCTCTTTTCTGTATAGTTTGGATATGGTACCTTTGCAATTATTTGAAATCTGGACAGATCATCTTTCAGGTCAACACCTTCCCAAAGAGAAGAAGACAATAAAACACCAGTGGGATCACCTGCATGCTCAGTAATGACGTCGTCCTGGGTTTTTCCATCCTCGTTTTTACTGTGACAGAGTCTGATTCTTTGTGTGTTTTTGGGGGATAGATACTGTATGATTTTTCGACATCTTGGAATGGATGAAGTTAAAATCAATCCACGTTCACCTGAATGCTCATTCATGATTCTATTGATCACTTTGATTACTTCAATCTCGTCTTCTTCGGTAGATCCATAGCTAAGCCGTCTGATGTTTAGAAGATCGATGGTTCTGTTTTGGATGGGAAATGGGGATTTCATCGTGTCAACAAACGCCACATCATCTTTTCGTAACCCCATATTCTCACAAAAAGTTAGCTTGTCAATTGTTGCGGACATGAATATTTGATATTCTGTTTCAAAAAAAGAATTTGCAAACTTTGAAACATCTATGGGCTTGACTGATATGGTTCTAAAATTACCGTTCAAGTCTTTGAGGGGATCATTTACGACAAAGTTATTCTTATCAGACATGATGTCTATTCCTGCTTGCTTGGATCTGTCGTATCGTCTTTCTAATCCTGTAATCAACTCGTAATCTGGATTGTTTTGAAATGCGGCACTCTCTTTGATATCTTTGATTTGTTTTGCGTATGAATATGCCATGTCGTCAGTTAGTTGGATCATGGAATCCAAATCCGTAAAGTTGTATTTTTCTGAATTGAGATTACACTCGTCGACCTGACCGCTAAAAATATCAAATCCTACGAATTGAATTATCTGATCCTCGATTTTGTGTGCCTCGTCAAATATCGTAACCTTTCTGTCCAGATACTCTTCAAAGAGCTTTTTGTTGAATTTCATTATTGTGAAAAATGCATGGTAGTTCCATAACGAATGCTTTGAAACAAGTGCCTCGTATTTTTGCATGTAATAGTGGCAAGATTGTGAATCTGTGGTATTATCTTCAACCTGTTTGATCGTGGGCTTGAACTTGCAAACCTCTACGACTTCTTTTCCGTTTTTGGATATTCTTTCTTGACATTGTCCTTTGTCACATGACAGGCCCCATCTCATCGCCCTTCGTGAATTATCCACCTTCTCGGCAGACATTAACTTGAGACATGGGAAGTTTTGTTTTCCTTTGACGGGTTTTAGGAATGGTATGTCCTTGATATACTGATCCTGAAGATGTTTGGATGCCGTGACTGTAAATGAACTGTCAAAGTAATTTGAAATCGTTGCACCTACGAGGGATTTCCCTACTCCTGTGGGGGCGCACAATATGATTTTTTTATATCCTGATTTCATCTTATCCTCAATTTCGGAGATTATCTCCTTCTGTACCTCTCTGGGAGTGAATTGATCAGGAAAATTTTCTAAAAGGGACAGAATTTCACCTCTTTGTTTTCAATATTAAAAGTATGGAGGTTCTTTTAACATACCTGTACTCAAAATCTCATTTTATAAAGAAATTTATTTTTTTTTTGATTTCGCAAAATTTTACAAAAATATTTTTGTGTACCATGTAGAACTTACATGCTACAATGATTGGAACGTGTGCATGTGCAAAAAACTTAGTTTTTGATTCGGCGTACGCTAAATAATTTTTGATTGCTATTATCATGCTGATGGTAATATTCCATGAATATTTGATTTTAAGATCTGATGATTATGAAAACAAGTTGAAGATACAATTGGATATTATACAAATAAATTCTACTAGAGATACTTTGGATAGTCTAGTCTATTTACTTGACATATTTTACTAATTCATAAAAAATACGACATTTTAAAATGTAAAAGTATGTTGAAAAATATTCTGAAATTAATTATAACATCTTTGAATTACATACGGCCATATCATCAAAGCTAGTATCATTCTTTCAATCTAAATGAAATGATTTGTTGAAATTATTCTTGAAATTCATTGTTTAGTAACTTTACTATGATTATCTGGTTGGAAATATGTCCCGTCAAAACCTCCTTTGTCACGTGCGAACAAGACAATCATTCCAATATCCTGATGAAGATTTCCTCTAATTTTCCATCTCACTCATCTGTTTTCTAAGCTTATCTTCATTTCTTTGCCATATTTCGATCATTTTTTTGTTGAATGATATCTCCTCTTTGATCTTACCCGTATCGTCATTAAACATTGCATCACTTTTTGCCTCTAGTTGATTTTTCATGTGTTCATGAAACTGAATTTTTTCAAGTATTTCCTCTAATTTTTTTTCTTGAAATTGCCTTACCTTCTTTTTAATGAAATCCACTCTGCTTAAATTAAAACATGTCTATTAAAAATAATTTCTTCGCTGTATACAGATGAATCGTAATATAGTTTTCATTGTGTGATGTTTGAAATACTTTGTGAGTAGATGTATATTCTTTAGTTTGATTATTGACAATTCATGATGTTACTGTGTAGTTCATTCTAGTTTGCTTCAAGCACCATGTAATCTTCTTAAGTATGGTGGCTAAGATGCATTTCAGTCTTCACGTTTAATATCTAGTAAAATTAGGAACTAATATGGAACTACTTGCTGACAAGATGCGCGTTTGGGTTGAGAGTGCAAAATTTGTAAAACCCAACTCCGGGGTCTATGTGCTCTATAATAGGAATAGAGATCCAATATACATTGGAGAAACAAACAGTCTTGAAAAGACATTTGAAACGTATGTTGATACAGAATTTGAAGGAAACGAATGCAAACAAAAAACTTCATTTTATCAGAGAGTTTTCGCTGAAAATCCTGTTGAGATGCAATTGCAACTGATTGACGATTACAAAAATGAGACTGGACAAACTCCAAAGTGTAATTCTAAGATTGAGTTAGAGACAAGCTAAATATCTGCAAAGCATGGCATTGCAAACCTACGTGATTAATACAAAAAAACACTAGTTTCTACATGTCAAATACATTAGTTATCATGGGAATTGTTGTGGGCGTAGTAGCTATGGCTGGGGCAATCGCTTATGGTACTGAAAACCAAAAAAATTATGTCTCGGATGATGCCGTCTTGTCACAAGCAGCAGAACAGGGGTTATTGCCAAAAACTGGCACATTGGGAGCTGATCTAAATAAAGAAAAGTGGCACGAAGATCCATTTGCAGAAAGAGCTGCAGAGATTAGGGAAAAATTTGAAAGTGAGCAATAATCATACTTGGATTATTCCTCATTTTATTTTGTTAAATTCCGATTGTTTAGATTTCATATCTTTGGATTTTAGAAATCCTGAATGTCTCACTGGATTGGAAAATTAAAAAATTGTACTTTTTAGGTATAAATTTTACAAAATATGAGAAAACTGATTTAACATAGATGTGTGTGATTTAGATATGCATCAGTGCTATTATTGCGAGCAATTATTTGATTCGAAAGAAGATTTGTATCAACATGTGGAGGTTCATTCTGATGTTGATAGGAATAAGGAAATTATGAATAGAAAAAAACAGTCGAAGAAAAAATAGTATTTTTATATTGATTAACAAAAATAGCGTGAAAGTCAAAATTTTCAAATTCAGGTGTGAATATAACATTTTTGTTGATAGTGAATGTGGATTGGGTTGAAGTATTGCTAAAAAAGTCATGTGATAGAACTCTCACAAAAAGAGAAGTACTTCAGAGTCTCTTTCATATGATTGAAGTAAATGACCGTACATTGAATGACATAGAATCTAACAAAAGTGACTTTGGTCCTGAACTAGAAGAATTAAAGCAGACCGAAATCAGAGACTTAAATTTCCATTTAAAGTATTATAGGAGTTTGGTAAATTATGTAAGCTCAATTCCTGAAAACAAAATAATTGAAAACAGGACCTGAGAATTTGCACCTCAAATACGAAAAAACTATTCTGTAAATAATCTGATGCCTCTGATCTTTTTTGTATACTTGTAATGGGGTATGAATCCGTTTGTTTCAATTTAAAATAATCTACCTTTATTGATATTGCTGATAAATGATAATCTGATTAAAAATATCGTGGAAAAAGTGTCTATCTAAGTTGTTCAAAAACTAAATCATATTTTGACTGTATTGACTCATTTTGCCCACAATTTGTTTCGTTCTGATATTTTAAACTTTTTCCATCATACAATTGTTGCAAATTATTTACTTCCTCTACAATCATTTTTCCGGAGTCTTCTTTTGCAAACTGTTTTTGCTGCTCTACATTTTGTCCTCTGGTGGGAAAATGTTTGGAGTAAAACATGTCTTGCAATTTTTTAATATTTTCACGTTTAACCAATTCAGCTAGATCAAAATTCCCTTGCTCGTGTTTAAGTAAACGGTCACTTGATTCTGAACTTCTAACCCATGATAAGCGAGGATGAAATTCCACAATAAGATGAATATCCTCAATGAAAAATACAATTTTTTCTTCAATGATGTCTGAATTAACAGTCCATGTGAACCTGTATTTTATTGTGCTGTGCGAATCCTCGTATGCTGCTGGGTTGGATTCTGCTTCAAAATCTGACCACCTGATATTGAAATCTGGCTTCCATTCTATGGTCAAGTTCTCGCCCATACGGTTGATTTTTGTCAGGGGAATAAAATCATTGTTTTGTATTTCAAATTTCACAAAATCACTTGGATTTTTTCAGATATGTTCTGAATTCTGTAAACCCGATGATCATACTAATGCCATTGACATTATTGTCAAATTTGAAATCAATGAAGTCTATTCATGCAATTTGCGAATTGACCTTTAAAAAATACAATTTCAGGCTCAAACTTATGAAAAGTTGTAAAGAGCATTGTTTTTTCAACCCTTTTTGATCAAAATTCAAGACGTGTTTTATTTTAAGACTTTTTGAAAATATCGAGTGATACAAATATTCAAGGCAAGATGATTGTGAATTTGATATCTGAACTGTAACCCCCAAAGGGTCGATGAAAAAAGATATCAAGTTTACTTGCTTTTTTAAGTCTAAACTATTAATTTCAGTTAATTCGGTTATACATTGATGATAAAGAAATTTTATGTTTCAATGGGAATCTCGATTGCTGCATTGGCTGTGGGATTTATTTTGTTGTTTGGATGATTCAAAATTATTCTTAGAGTTAACGCCTAACCCTCTGAGAAATTCAATTGTTTAATTCTGTTTACGTTACTCAAACTATGTACGTGTGTCTCTGGTGAATATCTACTATGATGGATGCTAATTTTATAAAAATTTATTCTGTTGAAATGTCTGCTCACAAATTTTTATCTTCTAGTTGCTGTGAAATTTAAACTATTTTGTGATTGGAAATTTTAACACGGATGAGAATTTAACCGATATTCAGATTTTTCTTCCTTTGAGTATAGCGACGGGTTGTTAAATGATAATTTTAAAACATCCTCAAATGCTGGGCATTTTCTGTCAGTAGAGAATAATTCCTCACATCTTGGACACTGAATTAAAACGTGAATACCCCAATCACATCCGACATTTTCAACAACATTAAAAATTACTCGTTCATTGCAAATACAACGCAGTTTATTTTGAAATTTTACGGTTGAATTCATGTTGACATGTGTGAAAAAGCAAATATAATTTATTACAGATTGAATGTCTTGGACGTATACTAATTTGACAGAATGTCCTACGTGTAAACTTGCAATGGAATCCCATTCGACCGAGGGATTAATGGAATGCTGTATGAAGCAAGTGGGTAATGGTTTTTTTGAAGATGATGTTGGAATTTGTCCAAATTGCAAACATGATATAAAAAAACACTCTGGTAAAGAATTGGCAGAATGCACCATTGAATTTCTCAAATCTGGAATCAATAAATGATCTATGCTGTAGTGATATGATTAAAGTAATTTTCAATCATTCTATATCTATGTATTTAGAGTATTTTGTCAAACATGATTACAAAATCATGCTCACTTTTAACATACTTAAGATAAATTATTAGTCTGCAAGAGAAACTGTCAAGTATGACCAATATTGCAAATTCCGGTGATGATCATGGAATATACCTGTGGCGTGATCCACGACGAAACGGTTATCCTATTGCAGAATCCGACATCGAACCACTGATCTCTTTTGCAAAAAATAAAGGAATCAAAAGGATACTTTATGACAATTGGGGAACAGGAAAAAAACAAACTGCTGGTTCTGAAGCGGGCTCAGGTTTGCAGTCTGGATATTTCCTTGAAAATTTGATCTCTAGCGCTCATGATCATGATGTTTTGGTTGAGGCTCTGTACACTGACAATCATCATTTTTCAGATGTGATAAAATACAACATGGATAATAAAAATAAGTTTGACGGGATTAGGATGAACTATGAAGGACCCTGGAATTTGGGACCCATGTCACATTCAAATGAATTTTTTTATGAACCGATAACTCCGGAAGATATTGGATATTTTGCAACTTCTAAAAATCTTGTAGGATATACATCTCCCTCCTCAATTCCAGTTTGGGTCAAAAACATTGCAAAATGGTGGTCGCAAGGAGCCACGGGTGATGATGAATTTATCAACACGATTCAATATCTGATTCGTGAAAAAATCATCCATGTAGAGTCGATGCAAAAAAAATCATCCACATCCTCCTCAATTCCGCAATGGATCAAAAACAATGCTGGATGGTGGGCCGACGGAACCATTGATGACAAATCTTTTCTTCAATGTATTCAGTTTTTGATTAAAGACGGCATAATCCGTATTCCTTCAACGTCAGTTGCATCTCCACTGTTGTTATATGCGAGTATTTCGTGGCATTGGGGGCGAGTGGATGTCGACAATCCTGATCAACCTATCGAGTATGATGGTAAGCAAAAGTTTGCGTACCAGCATATCCTGGACATTGTAGATGGAGTAGATATTCAGACGGCGTGGGGAGGTGCTAATGCAGTTGACGCAATTTTATTTAGAGTATCACCTATTATCAAATATGCTAGAGAAATAACCAAGCCTGCCTGGATTACTATCGAGACTTCGGATCAGGCCCCGGCAAATCAAACATTTGCTGATGAAGGGATGGATAATTTGGAATCTACCACAAAGGCCTTGTTGTCTGCCCTGAAATCCAATAACAACAGTCCTGCGGGAATTATATATCATTTTTATATGAATACGTACGGTTAACTCGATTTAGATACACAGCCAAGATTGAGATATTTACCGTTTAGAAGACCAAAAGATCATACTATGCCTCATCATATTCTAGATTATTGCTTCATGTGTAACTCTTGCCCATAATTATAAAACAAATGAGCTTGTATCGTACTTTGTAAATATTTGACATGTATCAATTTCGACGATTATTGTATGGGATTTTCATCAATTTTAGATCAAAATATGATTATGATTAAACAACAAAATCAATTCCAGTGCTTGGAAAATTTGAAATTCTGTTTTCATTGGTATGATTGATTAGGAATGGAACAAAAATCTTCAAAACTCCATATGCGTCTCCACCTTCTCAAATACACGTTAATTCCGATTATTCCTCTGTCAATAATCGTATTTATTGTGATATCCTATGGAAATTTTGTATCTACTCCTGTTGATCACTTTTATCTTGAGATGATTTCTGTAATCACTTCATTCATCATTGCATCATATGCGATACTTCGAGGCTACGCGTTTAATGACAAGTTCACATTGTTTATAGGTCTTGGATTTCATGCAGCTGGATTCATAGATGTTCTTCATGCGATAATATCCATTCTGAGCATAGAGTATGCTGCAACAACCGCCGACTTCATGGCGCAAACATGGGTGGCCGGAAGAATGGTGATGGGAATCGTCATTTTGATTGCCATCTTGAAATTTGGAACTAGGAAAATGGAGGGAAAGGAAGACATGATAACCCGAAAATCTGTCTTTTTGTATGTCGCTTCTCTTTCTATTTTTGCAGTCGCAGTCGCAGTCATCTCACTATCTGTTACATTTCCGCTTTTAGGTTCCAATATGGAGCCAAACCGACCGTATGAATTTCCTGCTGCGTTAATTTTTGGATTGGGATTGCTGTATTACTACAAGAAAAAACTATACACAATAGACGATAATTTCTACAAAGGCATACTCATTGCGTTAATTATTGACATATTCGGTAATTCCATATTCTTTTTCTCATCCTATGATTTTGATATTATATTCAACGTTGCTCACATTCTAAAAATTATCAGCATGCTTGTAATTGTCATTTCTCTTGCATCATCCATTGTTCAACACTACAAAAATAAATCTGAATTGGTTACTGAACTAAAAAAGATAGACAAAGAGAAGAATGAATTTTCGATTATGATCACTCACGAACTTCGAACTCCCTTGACCCCAATTAAGGGCTGGTGCTATGCATTAATACAACCAAAAATTCTTGGCAGCCTGACTGAAAAACAAAAAAATGCAGTAATGGTAATAGACAAAAACGCGAGCATTTTGAATAACATAATTAGTAATCTTCTTGACGTCCAAAAATTAGAGCTAAATAAGATTAAATACAATCACAACGAAACCAATACAAAAAATATCTTGAAAAAAGTAAAGATTGATTTCGAGGTGGAAGCGCAGATTAAGAATACGGAAATTGAATATGGCTATGATAATGTGGCTCTCATCACTGATGAGAATCGCATTGTTCAGGTCCTCTCAAATTTGATACGTAATTCCCTGGATTTTGTTTCCAATAATGATCCAAAAATCAAAGTTAATGTAAAAAGAGATGAAAATTGCATCGTTTTTTCTGTCGAGGATAATGGAATTGGGATCTCAGATGAACATCAGAGTAAACTTTTCAGAAAGTTCTATCAGGTAGACACTTCAATGACGCGAAAGCATGGGGGTTCGGGACTTGGTCTCACTATCTGCAAGGGCATTATTGAAGGATTGGGGGGAAAGATTTGGCTACATAGTCAAGAAGGTCATGGGTCTATCTTTTATTTCAGTATCCCTTTGGATAATAGTGAACATTCTAGTTGTTGATGATAATGACGACATTACAGAGTTGCTAAGTGATCTTTTAGAATCTGGAGGATATGATGTTACGCCAGTTAACAATGGTAAGGATGCATTGAGTTTAATTTTAAAAGAAAGTTTTGATGTGATTTTGCTTGATGTCACCATGCCAGAATTCAGCGGATTGGACGTGATCAAGAGTATGAAAAATTCTGGAGATTTGGAGAAAAATAAGGTTATTCTATTTACTGCCGCAGCTATTTCTGATAAAGAAATTCAAGATTGGATTGACATGGGTGTAAAAAACTGTCTGAGAAAACCATTTGATCCTAGTACGCTATTTGAATCCATCAGCAATGTGGCCATCCAATTCTGAACGATGCCCGTAGAACTCAGTGAAGATCATCTGGAACGAGAAATCAGGCAAACAGAACTGTTAAAATTTTCAGGAAAGCCTCAAACTTGCTGTGTCTCAATAGTTGACATCGTAAATTCTACAAGGACTGCATCAACCATTTCTGAAGCAAAACTGGGTTTGTTTTATTCAATCTTCCTCAACTATATTTCGGATCTCGTACAGTCACACAATGGAACTGTCGTAAAAAATATCGGAGATTCTCTTTTGTATTATTTCGAAGATTCATCTGCATCAAATAACGTGATACTTTCCTCGTTTAATTGTAATTTGGATGTGGTAAAAAAAAGAAATGATCTAAATCAAAATCTCGAGGATGAGGGACTTCCCAGTATCAGCTATAGAGTGAGCAGTGATTATGGAAAAGTATTTCTTGCATCGTCTACATTTTCATCAACCAGTGATATTTTTGGGTCCACGGTAAACATGTGCGCAAAAATTAATCATGTGGGAAAACCTAATACCTTTTTTATTGGAAGTGATCTTTACATACATGCGAAAAATCTTGAAGGTTTTGAGTTTGATGAAATCACATCAAATGAATTAAACATTCTAAAAAACCAATACCCTGTATACGATGTAAATAAAGTCTAAACCCTCACTGCTTGTTTTAAAAATATTTGAAAATAATTTTTTGAATTGTGAGTGATAAAAAGTTCAAAAAACATATTCATGGACTTTTCACATTTTGACTAAGATAAAGTTAAACAACAGAAAGAATGGGAAATGATGTTGAATTCTGAAACAAGGAAATTGATTCTAAAATATTCTCCAATGTGGACAAACAAACAGGTATGGGAATATGAACAAATTAATGAAAATTTAAGATTTGATCTAGCATATGTTGAATTAAATACCGTTGTAGAATCATGGACCTCGAAACTTGGATATCCTGATTCTGATGTTCGGGATACCTCTGTTAGAACCTTTGATCATTTGTTGGATGGTAACGAAATGTGGATTGCAAACAAAGATCGAGGAATTCTAGAAGAAAAATATGTTCCATATCTGATGGCCGTAATGACTGATATTATGATTGAAGAAGAAGTATGCCTAAATTTCAGAATTGATCATGGTTGTTTGGTAATTTTGATAGACAATGATGCTGATGTTATTGATTGTAAAGAATTTTTTGAAGAATTCTATCATTTGGCTACGGGTTTTAACTATACGACTGATACTGGCATACCTGAAGATGAAACGGAGGCTGAAATCTACCTAACTAGATTACAAGAGGAATTTGACGATAAGATGAAAAGTAAATTATCTGACAAATACTTGCCAAGAAACAATGATCCTGACTCCCTTAACTCTGAATGATTTAGATAAAATATGAGATGAGATGGATTCAAAGAATGTCTGAAAGAAAACCATATGGAAACTTCAAAAAGAGAGAACCCAATCTTGCCATAGAGCAAAAAATTGAACAATTTGTTTTGAGAAACTCTGGAAATAGATATTTTACAAAAGTATCTACAATTCACTACAAATTTGAAGTCTCTGAAGATATGGCATGGACTATTGTAGGTGAATTATTATCAAACGGTTCATGCGAATCCATTCATGACGAATTTTCTGGAGAGATGAAGCTTTGTGCCCTCGGAAGAACATACCAAATAATGGATATGGAACAAAAACGAAAACGTGATAGATATAGAACAAACAAAAAATACAAATGATCATTTTGGCATGACAAAACTCTTTATTTTGTCCAGTTTCTCATCATATCATGCCTGATGATGAAAATTTCCCAGCACAATGTCATCCCATAATTAAAAGAAAAAAGAAAGAATTTGAGGATCTAAAAAATGATACAGTGTAAAATATGTGGGACTCCCCTTGGAAAAGATCCCACTACTGAGGAACTAGAATCTCACTGGAAGAAGCAACACAATTGGCATTGGGAATCAAACAAAAATAAAACTCCTGAGGATGCGTTATTAAAGAAACGTGATCTTTAGATAATTTGCGATGGGTTTGTTTGCATCTATTAGAAATTCCTAAATTTAGTCACTTGGACAACAATTATCAGTTTTGAAAAAATTTGAATTGGTTCTGTAGATATTATTTAAGAGAATCGTGGATTAATTTGTTTTTAAAAATACTCATAAACTCTCTTTCGAAACATGACACAAACATAAAAAAAGATATTAATACGATTTTTTGTTTTGAACCTAGATTCTGATGACAATCATGATACATCGACATAATTTCTATTTTGAAGGTATTCTGTAATGTTTTTCCCAATGCCTGCCCGATGCTATTTTGATGACCACGATGGACGATGCAGTTTGGAGATTGGCCATAAAGGAAGTCATTTCACGCATGAGAAAAAAGATGTTTCCACTAGTACCGTTTAGAAAGCATTAATTTAACAATGTTCAAAACGAGAAACATGTCTTTTGATATTGACTGGCACAATAACTTTTATGGAATTTCGTGGGCCTATGAAAAGGACAGATTGGTCGTATCCACTGTGTTTGAGGACAAAAAAGAGGCAATGCTAATTGCCCGAGAGGTCGAGGATTGGAGTGACAAATTTACTAGATTAACTATTATTGAAAAAGACAATGGCGAATATGCAATTTGTTGCTACCAAGATCCACAAATGTCCAAAACGGGTACTCATATAGGATTATTCAGGACAGGAATGAGGCAGAGTGGGGGGTATGAGCAGGCAAAGCCAATGATCGAGGAGAAATCCCCGTTATTACAGATTGCATATGCTGCTGATGTAAGGGACATGAACACCTATGAACAAATTTCTAGATTGGTGCCCATTAGAAAATGCAGGATCATTTCTGAAAAAGATTTGAAAAGACAGGAGTTTTACTATGAGAAAAATGCAAACTCTCAAAAATAAACAATTGTATTGGAATCGAATCCCTGATGCCCTAGTTTAGTCTTGTAATGAGAATGAACTAAACAATTCAAAGACATTTTGTGGATTCGTTGGTTACTAATCAATCGTTCATCTTTGTTATATACGAATATGCTTGAACTGTATCATGAAAGATAATGATGATGAAACTATGTGGGAAGATGCAATTGGTGCATCTTGGCTAATCTCTGATGAATGAAATATTAATTTCCGTTTTATTACCATCAAACGATTGACAAAACGTGAACAAATATCAGATACGTCATCAATATTCTCCATTTTATTTTTTCAATTAACAATGTTCATAAAATAATATTTTGAGAAATTTGCAACAAGTCGGCATCTTAACTTATCATATCAATTATCATTGTATCTCTGTTTGGTAGTGTTTTAGAAATTTCAAGTGGCATTTTTGATATACACATACGCAGTTGGGAATGATGTATATCTAATTATGTGGATTTAGAGGAGTTTCGGGATGTAATTTGCCGCCTGATTTTCTGAAATTCTGGTGATTATTATGGGGATGATGAGCGTTCCGGGTGCACTTGTTGGCATGTTTGTGGTATGGATTGCACAAAAGAAAATTTCTATTGGTACTGTTACACAGTATATTATCAAGATAAAGATAAATTCAATTTTAAATTTGCATTCTTTATGCACTGTGATGATAAGAGAATCCTGTATGTTTTAAGAGAAGAAATTGAAAAATGTCTAAAACTACTCAGGGATTCTGAATTCGATGATCAAAAATTATTGGAAGATTTCAATGCTGCAGTTGCAGAATACCTTGAATGCAAATCTTCCTCGTCCTAGAAGTCTGTTCTAATGGCAATCCATAAAATGTTAAGTATTATTTTGACATAGCTAAGGAATGGATTTTGCCAATCTATTAAAAAGAATAATGGACTCTGATGTCAATATTCGACATAGCTTAGTGACTGACAATGATGGCGACATACTTGCAACCAACCACCGAGAAGGCATTACAAACTATCTCTCCGCAGATGAGACTGCTGCATCCCTGAAACGAGCCTCAATTGCATGGAAGGGCAGGAACGAACTAATTCCTAAAATCGGACATGGCCTTTATGCTGTTGCCACATTTGAAAAAATCACTCGAATGACATTTCCTCTGGGTGATGACAACCTGATTTTTGTCAGTATGGGTTCAGATGCAGTTAGGACAAACATGCATGAGGGTGGTCAAAAGCAGATCATAGAACATGTACTAAACATATTGAGTAAAGATCCGACCAAACAATGAGCAAAAAATATGGGAATCATGTTTTTTGAACAACTTTTTTGTAGTACCATACAAACATCGCAGTATGTCAAAAAGTGATTCTAAAAAATGATGGTTGAACACACAAAAGAATGTCGATATAGGATGGATAATGACTTGCCACATTCCAATTGTTATTGTAAATGTCATAAAATAATTATTGCAGAGTCTGCAAAGATGGAGTCACAAACTTTTTGATTCTTTTTCAGGCTCGAAACTATCTATTATTTCGGTAATCTTTATCATCATGGCCTCTTTGATTTGCACTTGACTCATCCCTGACTTGCTCATGAGCTTCATTTGATCAAGTAGGGCAAAATGCACTCGTCCTTGAAGATAGTCCACTATCCCAAAACCCTGCTTTGGAAATTCTGTCACAAACACATCGTGCGACAACGAATCATCTGATGACTCATCCATGTTCCCTGCTTAGAAAAACCAGTTATAACATTTCCAAATATTCATTAGTCTTGGAAACGGTGATGTTGCATGACTGAATTTGTTCATAAACCTTATGACAAAATCTATGTTCGAGACATGATCAAGTTAAGCTTGGATGATCTGATAGGCATGATGTCTTCTTTAGAAGCTGCTAATGCGTATTGGGTTGATGGCGTATTGTTTGCCAGTTTTGCAATGACTGAATCTGAGGAGCTTGCAAAAAAAGAAATGCAAAATGAAATGTTTCTTGACAAGATAATTTTTGCAGTGTATGAAAAATACACAAAAACCGTTAAATCATCTACTAATCTTGAGATAGGGGTGCTAAACATGCATAAAAGTATTCTCTACAGAGATCTTATTCAATGGCTCAAAACCCAATCTATTTGGAATGATTGATAAATCACCCTACTGATTCCAAGTGGAATAGCCGCCATCAAGTGTAATTGCATTGAATCCTTCTTTCACTAGTTCATCCGCTGCGATGTTTCCTCTGTACCCTGTTCCACAATAGGTGCATATTTTCTTATCTCTCATGTCTTCGATTTGTTTTTTCTTTGCATTTCTAATGGATAGTCCCAAGGTCATGTGTGTGGAACCCACTATTTTTCCACCATCCAGTTCATCAGATTCACGTACGTCCATGATCACAAAATCCGTCTGCTGTACTCTGAGTTCATCAGCTGTAATTTTATCCGCCATGGTAAAAAATTACGTATGTATAACATATTTCTGCATTCACATTTTTTAAAATCAATTTACTAACGAGACATGATTCTTACTAGATATCATGCACTGAACATGAATTTGTTCATCTGACACATATCCACATTCATGACAATACATCTGGTTTGGAATGTAACAAACATCACATTTTTTATTTACTTCAAGATCGTTTCCACACCTTCTACATGATTCATCTTTCATATTGTTACTATCTCCAGATTTGATTTAAAGTATGTGAAAATTAGATCTCCCTAATTAGCTGACTCTAAGTAGTTGAAGCTAACGCCATTTTAACTAAGAAACCATGTGCTATCTCTGTAGAAATTCAAGTAAACGATTGTCGATGAAAAGTTTTTACTGATTTGGTGTTTAAGAAGGGAAATTTCAAGGATGAATGGATATTGCAAAATCCTAGACTCCCAACTTTGCCGATGACCTAGATGGAAAAGTAATTGCTAGTGGAAACTATTTTTTTATTCGTACTTCGTTGAATTGGCGGATAGAATAAAGAAAGAACTGCTTCAGTTATTTACTGAAGTCTGTCTACTCTGATGGTAAGCTGATGTTCTCGTATCTTGCTGAATGTGTTCTTTGCGATTCCCCATACGCCGTCTACGGTAAGGGAAATTTCCTTTGATTTTTGATTGTTTGATTTGTTCATGAATACAATACGTGAAATTTGCTTAAGAGCAACACGTAGGACTTATCAATCATTCATCGATTTCGACTCTGTTTTGATATGGGAATGTAAAAATTCTTTTTAGAACCGCTCATTCCATTTTTTGGACCATTTTCTGATAAAATATATCGCAATGGCATATGCTATTGCAGTATAAGATATCGTTATGGGAATGGATATACCTGGATTTGGTCCAAACATAACTTTACCAAAGTCAGGATGCGGATCATCGCTAGATGTCATTGACTGGTCTGATAATCCTGATGGATTGATTACTTCACCAACCACACTCATAGCAAGTCCGGTAAGAATCATGATTAGTAGATACATGCGCAGTTTCTTGATGTGATATGCTGCATACAGATCCAGTATTGGGATGAAACAATAGATTGTCTGCCTGATTATGCTGACTGGTCCATTTGCGGGCACTGCAAAATTACAATTCACTCCAAATATAACATTAGATTTCTTCCAAACACTTTTGATTATCTAATTTTGAAAGTTCATTTCATATTGAATGATTCGATCTCTCATATGTCAATCAGATACAAGTATGTGGGTGCGGCACTATCAGTAGAATTTGATTAACTTGCTTTCATCAGATAATTCTATCATGTCGTACAAGGGTCTGCTCTCATTACAATACGACAAATCCTCATAGATATCTTATTTGATATGGGGGGGGACAAAAGAGATGCGCATCTTGCAGGATCTTTGTGGATTGGATGTCTATACTGTGCATGCATACTTGGGACAAAACCTATACTGCGATAAGCAGAAAATTGAGGATGATCAAAAATGAGGCGAATAGAACATATCTATTCCCTGCATTTTTCACAGATGGAAAGGCCTGATTCGTCATTAATTGTAATCTCGACTCCGGAACTATGGCATTCAGAACACAGACCTCTCATGTGAAAAATTCCCTACAATCCTTGCATATCAGAATGGATATCTCCTTTCCTCTCAATGTAATGTCCTTATAGGTCACGTCTGCCTTGTCCTGACTGCAATGGTGACACATTCCTATCATAGGATAGTCGTTATCAACTGTGATAATTTGAAATTGTTTATTCAAAGTTAGTTCGATCTGGGTCAACTAATCTTCAATTTCTGGGTTGTTGCAACAGTTTTTGGAGTGTTCTAGGCCGCAATTTGCACATTGTTTCATACCATACAATTTGATTTTGTAACTTTAAAGAAAATACTGCATGGTGACATAGTGCTATTGATTTCAGGCATCTGGTGTAAAATAACCCGTTATTCATAAGTAAAAATATTCTATCCATTGCGAGTACATACGATCATCATTACCTGTATTCTGTGTAAGAAACCCCTACTGTTTGATGAATGCAGGATCAGGATTCCATCAGTATTATAAAAAATACATGTGGCACGTCTTTTCCATTTTATGAGAATAAGAATTTCTCTTAGATTATAATTACTATTGGTATTTTGTAGAATGAATTTTTGATGATTTACCCCATGTATGAAAAAACTAGAACGGGATGAAATCATCCACGGATGTGACAATTATCACGCCCTTGCTTTCATCACCGATTGATTTCTTAATTGCCTCAGATGCAGTTTGAACCTTGTCTGATTCTACGACTGTAGCTATTATTTTTCGTGGAACGTATGCCAAATTCATGGAACTTGTTCCTCCGCGAGCTCGTGTCATTTCCTTCTCTTTTCCGGCACTTTTTACATCGTATATTATTGCATCCAGATTTAATTCTCTTAGAGACGCAACAACTGTATCGACTTTTTCATTTTTTACCAGCACCGCCAATCTTTTCATCGCAGTTCTTAACCACCCATCATACTTAACCTTGTGAAAATAGCCTCAATCCCAAGACAATTTGAGATTGACTGATTGAAAACTAGGAAGTCAGAGTGATTGTCAGTGGTACGTATTGAGGCTCAGTTGCAGACAATCTATCACATTATTGCCAATAGCAAACAAGTGATGTTTCACTAACTTCCCTACAGGTTACGTCAAACTTTGATTTAACATTTCTTTACATTTCATTTCACAATAACTGTCCCTTTAGGCTCAGTCATTTCCACTATGTCATCATGATTTGCAATATGTTTGAATGTGATTCAGAAGCATCATTCAGGTAATATTTTGCTATGCACAGGAGGGAATGATTGGTAAGCCGTTAATCAAATGTATCATGTAATTCTGCATTAATCATGTGAAGGAAATCTTACAGGATGATTGTATAATCAGGGTTCAGGTGTTGAATTGAGGAGAATTCAGGTGTTGAATTGAGGAGAATTCATGTGGATATCTAGGATGATGACTGTTTGGATTTTTTATCAGTCTGTATTAACGAGGAACTATTCGTAGAGACAAAATTTCAAAATATCATAAAATATCACATTATCACGTACAGGAACAGTAAGAAGGTAAGAGACGATGAACTGTTTTGAACATGGGAATCATCTAGTTGTATGTCTTCGCAAATTTTTTTGTTGTATGCATGAGGACAATCAATTCGTAGATGCGAAGCTAAAGGACATCATTAGATGTCCATAATCATATACGTAAACAGCGAGAATGTGTTGAATTCGTGCGTTCTGATCAACCCATTTAATATGTGTCATATTTATCATATGTTTCATATGTGACATATCCGCCGCCTTATAAGATAAAATGACAAAACATAGTCATGAAGATACAAAACAGCAAAAAATCAGTCAACCCTGAAACTAATTTCTTTGAAAAGTTTGGAGTAGGTGAACATTTGGGGCATCCCAGCTTTGCCCTGGATGATGAGGATTTCGAGGGTGTACACTGATGCTCTCAATTCGTACAATGCACGACTCTGACATCATAATATTGACAAAAAAGATGCAGGGACAGAAAAGATTCATGAAACAAATGATTGTCAATTTAAGAAAATTGGTGTGGATGAACTAGAAATGGAATCCATCACATGTTCTCCTAATTGCTGGTGCAAGAAAAAAGACAAGTTTACAAAAGTGGAGAAGTTGGATTAGAAATGGATTTTTCCATGATGCTGATGGTGGTCAGACTGGTATCTGCAGGTGTAATATTGAGCGGTGTTGAATTAAGAATGGGATTTGATAAGAAATGAACATGGGAAAATCAAATTCATAGAAAACACTCAGTTACTGATATTGTGGAAATCCATCTGCAATGTTAAAATTTTCAACAAGAGGATCCTGTGGCATATTTGATAATGCAAACCTGATGATCATTGATTAGATATGACCAAGTGTAATTGAGGGGCAAGTGTGATTATGATGCTAGCATATGATGGATTATAATTATTACGACGACCAAAGAATAATGCGATTTGGAAAGATGCCTTAAATTCATTTTTGTATGTATTCGTCTTTGGGGAAAAGTATACCGATTATGTGAATAACTTCTACCACTAATACTCGTACTTCTTGATATCTAATGAAAATCATGTTAAATCTAATCTACAAAAATAATCCGTGAATTAATCAATAAGGCAAGTAATGTCAGGTCTGATTGAGAATAAATGAATTGATAGTGTTTTTAGTTCGTAACAACATGCTTAAGTTTGTAATTAATGTGATGAAACAGTGGATGAAAAAAAATTCTATATTTGCAAAAATTGTGGAACTGAATTCCCATCCGCTGAAGTTAGACTGTATTGCAAAGTTTGTAAATCCAACCTGGATAATTCTGGAAATCTTCCTAAACTCTAGTGATTATAAAGATTATAATCTGGAATTAAATAATATGCATAATGTCCGCATTCATGAAAGTGTCTATCGGAATAGTTGTTGCAGCATTTATTGTTGTATTTGTAACAATATGAAATCTTTCTTCTAAATTTCTATTTAACTAGTATTTGTTGTAATTTTTAGTCGATCATTTTTAATAACTAAACAAACGTTCATTGTTACCATATAGTCCTTTTTATTTTCCCCAGTATTATTCTATTAGTGGCAAGTATCAGATGTGATGAATACGGTTTTGATTGTAGCTATTCTACCATGGGTGAGATTGAGGGGGTGGTTCTCGATTACTGGAAACACATGAATGACTGTCATGGGATAGATTATTCAAGAGGAACTATTGGAAAATTTGCCAACAAAAATGTAAAATGCACTGCAAAGAAAATCAGATATTGATAGTTATATTCTCTAAAGACAGTCCGTAATACGTATCGTCAACAGGTTTTAGCCTCTCCATCAAACTCGTTTTCAATGCCTTGATCTCTTTTTCAGTTTTCATGACATGTTTTGAATTTACTTTGTGTTAGGTATCTCTTTTCAATTACTCTACAGCGTAAGCTTACTTTCCATCTTTTTTTCCTTTAAATCAGGATTTGTAATAATTTTGATGCGTGTGCAACCCATTCACGTGGCATGTCGTTTAACTGTCATAGTAGATTATTCAAGTAATATTTCTCGATTCTCTCACTCATTGGGTTGATGTAGATATCGCACGTCTTGATAAATTCCTGCCTGGTGTTTTTTTCGCTGCTAACCAGTATGACAACCTGGCTAATTTTTCTGCCAGTTACTTCTTCAAACATCTGAGCATAGCAAGTGGTTTGCAGGTAGTACTCGTACATGTAGTCATCTATCTGGGGCTTTCGTTTTGTTTTGTAATCTATGATGGATAATTCTCCATTGTATTCTGCTATCAGATCACTGGTTCCTGCAACCTTCAGCTCATCCGAATACATTCTCTGTTCTATGGATGTAACATTCGAAATATTTTCAAGAAACGGTTTTAGATTGTGAAAATGTGCTATGGGCAGTAGATCAAATTCTTCCAAATTCATATTGCCGCTCAAATAATCCTCTATGATTTTATGTGATTGGGTTCCTATGTCTTGTGCTTGTCTTGTAATGTACTCATGAGCTGGCTCATTTGCCTTCCAATTCTTTAATCCGTTTTTTTTATGTTCGGGGGCAGTGTCAGAAAGAATTGTACTGATTGAAGGGTATACCTTGTCAAATTTTGTCTCATACCAATGACCGTCCTCTCTATCCAATAGGATGGGCTCTCTTGCCTTTAGCATTGAAGTAAAGTTTGTCACTGAAAATTTTGGGTAATGGCAGTTATTGAATGATTGGCATCGGGTACAAAGTACAAGTCATG
The DNA here is from genome assembly GCA_029263475.1 of Candidatus Nitrosopumilus sp. Lineage (GTDB taxonomy): Archaea > Thermoproteota > Nitrososphaeria > Nitrososphaerales > Nitrosopumilaceae > Nitrosopumilus. Next base: position 10,181 of record JAJCXK010000061.1, on the reverse strand, counting down.
CCATCATTTTTTTAAATTTTTCAAATTCTGATCTTGTTTTTACAAATTGCTCCGTCATTATTTTTCTTAACGAGAAGAGGTTTTCTAATTTGTCATTAATTATAAAAACTGATTCATCGAAAATTACCGCATCTATGAACTCCTCATTTGGATATGCGGTAAACTCTATGAATTCTGTATCTGTTTGAATTTTTAATTTGAATCCCATCAGCAGTCCCAGGTCGTCATGCTTGTTCAAAAATCCTATCAAGCTGGCCTTGAGCGTGGGATCGTTTGGCAACGATGCATATCTTGAATCTCTTTGACTTCTATCGATGATACATGCTGCTGGTTTTCCCTTGACATGCAGCGTGGTCGAATCATGGGTCGGAATGAATTCCTCAGAATCAGGCATTTTGTCTAAGGGCATGCCTGTATGTTTGAGAATACGATTAATAATTTTTTGATTGAGGATTTGTTCTATTTTTCTTTTGGCTCTTTTGCCTTGTCCCTGACTTTTTTCATGATGCAGAATTTTGACAATGTTTCCAGTAATCCCATAGTGTGCGTATCCAATACGGAGTATTAAGTGTGTTTGAATGTGCTGAAAAATTCCTTTGCTTCTAATTTGGAGAGATCCTTATTTTTTGTTTGACAGTAATTTGTGGTGAATGTGCATTTTGGACATCCTCCCCAACTTTCTCCTGACTTAGCGGCGTTTTTTTGGTTTTTATCTGTAGGACAATCACAATCGTCCAGCAATGAATGGGATGTCTGCAGTATCTCCTCGAAATTATCAAAAATAATCTTGCTGCATCCGTTGTATCCGTCTGAAGTGTTATCGTAAAGGTAGATGATGCCGTCATCATAATACGAATCAATGTCGTTTGATTCAGATTTTGTAATGATCTTACATGCGTTGACTAGCACGTGAGTAATGGTGTGAATTCTGGAATCCAAAGTAATGGGACTCTTTCCATCAGAATCCAATTTTTTAAGTACGAGATTTAATGGCAATGCCAGACTCACCGCAGAATGCTTTGATTTCCAATTGAAGTTCTTCCATGATGGGATGGAGTTTCCATCATGAGTTTCAAATCTTTCTGCAGAATCGTTATAATCTCCCTTCAAATAACCTGTAATCGTTTTATCTAACTCAATCATGCCAAACCTCAAAGATATTTTTTGAGTGGACTGTTTTCCCTGAACAATCTCTCTGCAGATTGCGTTTCTTTCAGATTTTTTCAGAATTGAGGTTCTTACGATGGGAATCGTCCTCTTTTGCATGTCATTTGATTTTACCAAATACACATTGGCACCATTTTGGGTTTTTATGATTCTGTCTACTTCGTAATTCACTTTGTTAAAATGGTAAATTGCCTTTTGATGCAATTGATAATACCCTGTAGGAACATCCCTGGTTCCTATCTTTTTGGAGTTGAAGTATATTGCAATCTTCCCTGATGTGCCTCTTAAATTGACGCTGTTTGCAAAGTCAAAAAACTGTGATTTGTCAGGCTCAGTTGCAGCGTGCTGTTCAATTCCAATTGAGGCAACATGTTTGTCAGCAATTATGGGGTTTTCTTTGTTAATCTGTACAACGTGATCCTGATCTAGGTATTCTGAAATATGTCTGGCAAAATAGTGACATGCTGCATCTTCAGGATCAAATACGCATATTGCGTAGGATTTCTGTCCCTTTCTTCCCGCACGGCCGATTCTCTGAACAAACGAGTCATACTCATTTTTAAACGCAGATATCACCACATCCACGTGACCTATGTCGATTCCCAATTCCAATGTCGGGGTACATGATAATGCGTCTATCTCGCCAAGCTTCATTTGAGTTTCATATAACTTTCTGTCTGCCTGATCTAGGCCTCCCCGATGTATCTGAATTTGAATTCCGTTGCTCGCATCTTCCACATTCAGTGCTAGGAATTCCGCATCGTTGTGTGTATTACTAAACACCAATTGCTTTGTATTGTTTTTAAAACAAAGTGAAGTGAGCATTTCCATGGTGGTACGCTGTCCGAACTTTCTAGGCATTATGAAAAACAAATGCATGTTTTGCTTTCTCCTAAATTCACTTTTAATGTATGAAAATGAATCTTTTGGAAGATCAAACATGTTTGAAAAAAACTCTTTTGAGTTGTCTAACGTTGCAGAAGATCCGATGAGCTGAACTTTTCCCATATATTTCTTCATTCTTTTCAGAACGTGATACACATTTGATCCGTGGAAGCTGGTGTAGGAATGAGCTTCATCCATCACCAAAATTCTCGCATTTTTAAACAACTGATTCCATTTCTTGTCTTGCAAGATCAGATGATAGTTAATGAAGTCAAAGTTTGTTGCAAGAATGATTGCCTTGGAATTTGATTCGAACATAATTCGATCTTTGTACGCGGTACTCTGGCCTCCATGAATGGAGTACGCTGCCATCGTTTCACTCAGACCACACTTTTCAATCAGATCTGAAACCTTGGAAACCTGGTCGTCAATTAACGCGTTTAGGGGATAAACCAGCAAGGCTGCCACTCCCGGAGTGTTGTTTTCTGAGATTTTTTGCAGTAAGGGTATGCTGAATGCTTCGGTTTTACCCGAACCTGTAGGTGCCGAAATAATGGAATTATCGCCGTTTAAAATTGAACGAATAGATTCCGCTTGAAACGGCAGCAATCCTTTGAAACCGCATTTCTTTAGTCCGTCCAAGATGTTTTTTGATAAAATGTCTGACATTTGATCAAGTGGTATTTTTTCAGGTTCGGACGAAACTAGATTTTCATAATGGATGATGGCCAGAGATTTGTCCTTGTGTCCTTGAACTATGTCACGAATTATGTCATCGGCATTAATCTCAAACTGATTTATCTTGTCGATGTCAAATGCCAACTCTTCGGCAAACGGAATAGCTGGTTTGATATCCTTTTTCTTAGATGGTTTTGAAACGTATGATGTTTCTGAAGCAAAGTATTCTTGTGTGACGTCTGATTTCTCAACGTGTGCATGGCAATTATGAGGCTCATCAGTTAATGCATCCATGGGAATAAACTTTCCACTTTCTGACTTGAATACCTCGTCCCAATAGATGTAAGCTCCGCATCCCTTGGAACACCTCTTTGTTTTTCCGGAATAATTCATCCCGTAGAAAATCTTTTTTTTAGTGATCAGTTCGGGATTGCATTTGGGACAAATTCCAGGACTTGCGACATCTGCTAGGTTTTGTGAAAGTTTGGAATCACAATCGGGACAAAATTTCATGATGTTAAATTCGTTTTATATTCTGCACATAATGAATGTTGGAAATTCATTATAATGAATAATGAACATCACAAAATAGAACTATTCCATTTGGCAGTGTTTTTGCAGATATGGCATGACCGTCTCGTAATCCTTTTCCACAAACATAGCACTCAACGCTTGAAACAGAAGATTGAGTATCATGTGTTTTTTTAAGAATCTGCATATCCTGCATGATTCCTTGCTTTACCCCCTGCATGGTAATTATGATGGATCCAAATACGATATAAAGGTACCGTACCATACGGTAATCAGATTATGCCTGATTTGTTGCACATTTTGACCAAAAATACTGCTAACGAAATTGTCTTATCAATTTAAATAATAAACGGCAAGAATTTCGTTTATGGGTGGACGTCTTTGGCAACTCTCAAGCAAAGGTAATACCTCTAGATTTATCTGAGAACCAATTTCAAATTTACAACAAAATTTCTAGGAACTACTCCCATTCATTTCTTTTTGAATCCTTGACCGGTCCGGAGGTTTTATCCGAAACGTCCGTGATGGGATTTGATCCAAAAATAATTCTCCGGGGATATTCGGATAGAGTGGAAATCATTGAAGATAAAAAAACAAAAGTAATACAAACAACAGATCCGTTTTCAGAGTTAAAAAAACTGCTAGGAACATCAAATGATCAAAGCTACCGATACTTGGGAGGTGCTGTGGGAGTGGTAAACTATGACGCGATTCGACTTGTCGAAAATATTGAGGATTCGCACAATTCCCCACAACCTCTGATGGGGTTTGGGATTTATGACGATGGGATATTGTATGACAACATACGCAAGAAATTGTTTTATTTTTATCATGACAAGAACAGGTTTGAAGAATTAAAAATCAGTGAAGATGTCTTTGACGATTTCCACTCAAGTGAAGTCATACCCAATATGAATAAAGAAGAATTCTCAGAGATTGTAAACAAGGCAAAAAAATACATCCATGACGGAGATATCTTTCAAGCTGTACTGTCTAGAAAGTTTGCATTTGATGCACGTGGAGATAACTTGACATTGTACAAAACTCTACGCGAATTAAACCCGTCTCCATACATGTATCATCTAAAGCAGGATAACAAAACCATAATTGGCGCATCACCTGAGATGTTGGTAAGGATAACTGGGGATAAGGTGGAGACATTCCCAATAGCTGGTACGAGAAAGATTACCGATGATGAGGCAAAAAACAAGCGATTATCTGAAGAATTAATTCATGATGAAAAAGAGTTGGCAGAACATACGATGCTGGTAGACTTGGGTAGAAATGATATTGGAAGGGTATGCAAATATGGCACAGTGCATCCGGAATCCCTAATGCAGATTAAACGATTCAGTCACGTTCAGCACATAGTAAGCCATGTGGTGGGACATCTGGCACCTGAAAATGACATGTTTGATGCGTTTCAGGCCGTATTTCCGGCAGGGACCGTATCAGGAGCTCCCAAGGTTAGGGCCATGGAAATAATTGACGAATTGGAATCTGAAGCCAGGGGTCCGTATGCCGGCGCAGTAGGCTATTTCTCCTACAATGGATGTTGCGACTTTGCAATTGCAATCAGAAGCATCTTTATCGACAAGGATAAGGGATTTGTACAGTCTGGCGCGGGAATAGTATCCGATTCCATTGCAGAAAATGAGTTTAAAGAAACAGAACATAAGGCAGGAGCAATGCTTCAGGCATTAAAAGAGGCATCAGAATAAAATATCTATATGCTATATGATGTGTCTTTATTTGAAAATCTGACAAATTATCTCAACGTCAGGATCGTTCCATGTTTGAAATTCGTTCAAAAAAAAATCTCCGAGTTAATCCTCTGATGTTTCTAACCTGTGCCAAACGGGCAAATTACTCTGAAGTATGCACATCCTTTACAATTTGAGAAATATTCCGAAACAATACATGATGTAATGGTTGCAAACTTGTTGTAATGCAAAATGATATCTTTAGAATGGACAGTAAGTATAGCTGGTTAATCCGATACCTTTTTCATCATTGATTGAATGTTGACTTGATCCTAGTCAGCACTGCTTGGCTTGTTGGAATCCGTTGTCTGCACGGGCGGAATCCGTAAACTTGTAAACGTAGTTGGAATAGTGATTCATTGCCTCGTTACAGTATCCGAGCCTGACAAGAATCTTGCCTTTCTCATGCCATGCGTTCTCTTCACTGCCTGAATCATCTTTGTCAATTATCTTGGTGTATGTTACAAGTGCCTTGCTGAGTTCTCCGTTGGCCACGTGCATCTGGGCAGCCTTGTAAGGATCAACACCGCCATGGTCAGAATTCATTTGCCTGTCTGTCTCACCATAATAATTTATGAATCCGAAGACAATTGGAACTGTTGCTGCAATGATTCCTGCATATAGTAGTACAAGCAATACCACCTCGCGCACCACTATTTGTTGCTTAGTCATGATCCTTTATCACTTCAAATGAGAATGTATTATCTGTATATTCTTTTGACACTGTTGTGCATCGGATAATCTCAAACATTTTGCAATACATCTTGCACTGAATCTCTGACCATCGTTCGCCAAGACTGTGCATATTTGACACGATGATTCTGTTACCTGGTGTCTGAACCTCCAGTTCCATTTTGCTTTCCTTGTTCCATTCTGTTATTCGTTTCAGAACCTCTTCTGGAGTAAGCTTTTTTTCTTGAATTTTCATCTGTTCTATGACATATGTGGCATCCTCTTCTGCTATCCTGGAAATCTCGGTCTTCTTGATTCCGTTATGTCGTGATCTGAGTAGAGTTTTGGATATGGTGATGTCTCCTCTTTGGGTCTTGGTTCTCCTGAATCTAAGATATCTTTTCATGATTTCCCTTGTCATCTGAGATGCAGTTATCTCCCCACCATCCTCTACGAGCTTGTCAAATATCTCAGCTTCTTCCTCGTCAAGGGTAAATTGGTAGTGCTTTTTCAAGATGTGTTACATATGATGCATCTGGCATATATTTCATATATGACATATCCGCTGTCTTATATGATAAAATGACAAAATGTAGTCATGAAAACACAAGTAATGCAAAACAACTCAAAGACAAGTCGAGAGTTTTTGGACAAAACTGGAACTGGAACTGAGCAAAGAGATCATTATTCATATGACTTGGATGTTAATGAATTTGAAGAGATAATTGTAAACAGATGTGGCAATTGTAATTCGCAAAGGATACAAGTTATGGGGCGTTACGTGACAAAAAGAATTAGATGTCATGAATGCGGTAATGACGAGTGGAACTGAATAGACATGCGCTCAGTAAGTATGATAATACAATCAGATCTGACTCTGCATACAAAAAAGACAGGTGATCATAAAGGATTTCTAAAACAGATGATTTCAGGTTCAAGACGTTTGAAGTGGATTGATTAGAGATGGATACGTCTTTGATATTTTTAGTGTTAGGATTGATATTTACCAGTGGGGTACTTTGGATTGCTGCTGAAGATGGAACATGATTGGAAATGTTACTTTGATTTCAAAACAAGTGGGTATGTACAGAATTAATTCTGTATGGACTAATGGGATTGGTTTAATCATGTCTGGAATCAAAATTTTAAGATGAAAAGTGGTTTTTGGTGGATGATGGGTATTACTGCATATTTGAAAACAAATAAGCACGTGTTTTTTTAACATTCATTCTCTTTTCCAAATGGTGTTAAATTTTAAAAATTGTTATTATTGATAGATTTTGTATAGTTTAATTTTGTGAAATAGTCATGAATTCTGTTTTTAGTTCACATATCTTCAGTGTTGAAATTATGATTCGTTGTTTTTGGTTATAGATACAAATTGTCAGGCTCTCATCTATGCCTAAAAATTTCTAAATGTATGTATTTATGAAATTACGTCTAAAATGCGATACCATTATTTTAAAACCTTACAAATAATTGAATACGAGAATTATCCTACCTTCATGACAAACCTTTCAAGTATTTTGATATACGATCAATCCTTCGTCATGGTGCAGATTAATATTAAAAACTGCTCTGCCAATAGTGGAATAATTGAACTCATATCATACATTCAAAAATATATCGCCCTCTGTTTATCAAGAAATTAAAGATTTCATCAGGCTAAAACATGAAATTCAGGTTTTGGAGAAATCTTCACATGGACTAAAAGAGTCCTTTGTCATTTCATCTGAATTTATCAAAGCACATTACTACACCAAGGGAAAATTGCTTTTTCAGTCCAGTCCCACAAACAAAGCATATGCAAAATTGATTCTTGAACTGGATACGAACTTCTCATTAAATACGCTTGATGAAATTAGGCAAAAACCAGGTGCGATTACATCTGATGTAAAATTTTTTGTAGGCTGTGATGAGTCCGGTGCAGGTGAGACTTTTGGGTCCATGTTTTTAGGATGTGTGATTGTTGAGGCTGAAAATATGAAAAACCTTGAACGAATTCTTGATACTAATGATATCAAGGGGCTTAACGAGTATGAAATACTTGAAAAATACAATAAAATCAAAAAATACTGTGAAGTTTCTAAGATAAAATGTGGGGCATCAGAAATTGATGAGACCAGCAAAAATACACTACTTGATCAAAAATATGAAGAATTGCTAAGTGGCGTAATCTCTGGAAAGGAAAAACTATGCGTAATAATTGATGATTATGGCATTAAAAGGGGCTTGAAATTATTTTTGGAAAATCTCAAGTCTGGAGGAAATGTCGTAGTTGTTGAACACAAGGCTGATGAAAAATACACTGCATGCCAGGCAGCATCTGTTGTTGCAAGAAAAGAAAGATTTGAGGAGATACAAAATCTCAACAAAGAATTCAATGTGCAGAGCAAGTCTGGAAAAACATTCTATCCGGGGTCTGGCAACGCAGCAAATCCAAAGACTGCAGAATACTTGGAGGCGTTTATGAAACTATATCCTTCCAAAGATCTTCCTCCTTTTGTAAGAAGAAAATGGAGCAATGTTCAAAAACTGTTGCAAAAAAAGCATAGTAAGAAAATTTCTAGATTTTTTGAAGACTGATTTTTGAAATGAAGTTTAATTGATGATTTATTAATTTTTTTGAATGTGACTAATTGATCCTCAAAGATGAGGAGCATGCATCATGGATTATTCGTTATCTGATGTATTCCGTGGCATTGCATTGGATTATGGTTGATGCACCTGATAAAAGACCTCGCATGTAAAATATTCTATCCTTGTTTGTAGATTTACAGACATTTTTCCAGAACTTCTTAAAATACATGATAATGATGTCAAAGAACTACAAGACAAGTTAAGAATAGAAGAAGCGATTATTCAGACTACCCTAAGAGATGCATTAAGAGAGAAAAATGCAACATCAATGACACAAAGAGGAAAAGACAGTCCTTTAGAAGTAGTTGATTTAGAACATTTTGAAATGAAAATTAATGGTCGAGGTTTTGGTTTTACTGTTGTAGTAAAACGTTACAATAGTTTATCTGGAAAAGTTAGATGGAAAGACACCTCATATCAGATTACAAAAGCATATCGTACTCATCCAGATTACATTTTAGTAGTTTCTGCAAGAGAACCGGTAGATGGCGTAGTGAGTGAAATAAAATTATATTCCAAAGATGTAGGTAATTCTAATTTGGTTTTATTTATTCCACCATTAGATGTATTAAAATTTCTACAATGGCAAAAAATCATTTAATTTTAATTTATTGTATCTGAGATTTTTTCAGGAAGTATCTGCCCATAACTCTTCTTTAACTCATCAATCGTGTACCTGTCTCCAACTTCAGCAATAATTCCATAATTGTAATTGGTTTTTGAGAGGCAATAATGACCACCTAGACGTTTTAGAGTATTTGATCCAAGTGACAATACCCTTAAGAGAATTAATCACAATTATTTCAGTGAACAATCACCAGAATTTGTTATTACACGTGGGTCTGAAAACTACTTCCTTAACTATATCCCCCAACACGTCGTGTTGGGGGATATAGTTAGATGGGTGGTTTCTAGACCCATGTGGAACTTGAAAGTTAGGAAAAAAATTAGAAAGTTCACTATTCTCAAAAAAACCATCAAACTTCAATTGGAATTATGCTAAAAATGTAAATTTGAATCAATTTCACACGTATCATGCAAACAAGACAGGCATTTCTGGTGTTTGATTTTACCCATGGTAAAGAAAAAAAATGAGTCTCGAATTTACGGGGTGTTTGATAACCGAGAATCAGCTTTGGCATATGCTGAGAAGGTAAAGAAGGAAGATGAAGAAAACAATGCAAATCCGCAAATGATGCCCATCCACATGCATGTTGGCAGTGGAGAAAATGAATGTGAATCATTTGACTTTAGAAAACACATTGCATTTGATGTGACACAGATGGAATCTCCTGTAAAATGCGATGCATGCATGCAGCATGCCACTCACTTTTGCATAACACACAGAGGACCCTACTGTGAATCTCACATAGTAAATCATGAGGACAAGACATTTGATTTTCTCAAAAAGAATGTACGTAGTAATGTTGCAAGGTATGCTGGTAATTCAACGGAGTATGTCCCTAAGACAGATATTTTTTCTGAAGAAGACATTGATCTTGTTTCCCAACAGGCAGGTGTTAACAGGGAAAAGGCAAGAAATGCACTCATCGAAGTTAATGGAGACTTGGCAAGGGCAATACGGTTGTTGACTACTGGTTGAAATAATTCATCGATGTGTAACTTGAAATAAATAAAAAATCCAAATGACTCATACTCCAAATAATATGTTACTAAAACTTGGAAGAACTTATGAATTCATCATCATGTGTTTAGTTAAATCATGAACAACAAGACTGCAAAGACAGGCTGTTCTGCAATTGCAGGTTTTCACCTGTTTTTATTGAGTACGATATTCCTGGTGGGAGAAGGGATTCTTTTTGGTCATAGGTATTTTGATGATGT
>JAJCXK010000060.1 GCA_029263475.1 Candidatus Nitrosopumilus sp. | reverse complement strand
GTCTGATGCAAAGATCCATCGACGAAGTTATCCACTTCGACTGATGCAGCAACCGAACCCATTGCGATGACGATAAGCCAGATTTTCTTTAGTCTCTGGATTTCGACTTCTTTTGGGATTAATGCGGGCATCTGTGCCATGATATGTATTGTCAAATTATGAGTTTAAATCCAGAGACGTTTTCGAAACGTGAAAATCTATATTTTTACAACAATTCAAAACGAATTGTGTAGTGGATTCAAGGTAAATTGTGCATTTTTTGAAATAATCATAACTTATTTTTTTCCAAATCTTTTCAAATTTGATGCATAACATCAATGTATATCCTTGAAGTCTTTTCCAAGGTGTGTTGCAGTGCAGTCCTGATGTTTTAATTTGTACAAAGTTAATTTTTATGATTGTCGCAAATCAGTCCTCAACTAAGTAACCAGGAAAGCATACTCCGCTTGATTTCGGATCCCTGTGCAAGAAAAATAATTGACTGTGTTCAGGCAGAATCCAAGTCTGCTATTCAGATTAGCAATGAATCCGGGATTGATCTGTGCTCAATATATCGCAGACTGCACAAATTTCAAAGATACGGTCTTCTAAAAACAACATTCAGGATTACGTCTGCAGGCAAAAAATCATTCTATTACAAAAGTAAAATCAAATCAATTGTCGCAAACTATCATCAAGGCAAGTTTGACATCGATTTAGATTTCAGATAAGCGTAATTTTAAAACAAGCACATTGGTGAATGGCACAGATTTCCAAAATCACCAATATCCTTGCAACATCAGTAAACTAAAAAAACAGATAAACGATTATACGTTTTGCAAAACATAAAACTGATTTCGTGTCAAAGATAAATGTAAGATATTGAAAATTTGCATTTCTGATATTTTTTGAACTCATTTTTTCATGAATCATGTTTTAGTTATTTACAAAATATTTTTTTTGAAATGAAATCAAAATGGAGTTTTTTAGTGCATTGCAAACATGATGCTTAAGTAACTTTTCAAATGAGTCTTGACATGTCTCTAGTTGAAACCTATTACGATGAATTCCTGTCAAAAATAAAACAAATTGTATCCAACACCGATGTGGATTTGTTGATAAAGATCATGTATTTGGAACGAAAGCTTACCGACGTTCCGCCAAAAGTAGATTTGCACTTGGAATATGACTCGAAGGTGGATCCCTTGCGAAAACAGGCCATAATTAGGGCCAAATACGGATTTCCTACCCAGACAAGCAGTCATGGATTAACTGCAGTTGGTCAAATGAACGTGTCTCTGATTGAGGAAATCTCAAAAGATTCGGATATTATACACATATCCGGTACTGCCACGCCTGCCTCTTACTGAATTAGAACTCTACATTTTAGATGTCCTGGTGTTATGTGTCGCGTTTGCTATTCTGTGGATTCATTCTCAACCTCTGATTCATCAGTACTGGATTCGTCTATGACTGATTCCATGATTTCCACCTTCCATGTTTTGTTCTTTTCCATATGCTTTTTCCATCAAATCATATTGGACTCATTTTCATGATGATATCCTTTAAACAAGAATTTGGGATTGATGTTACAGGTATTATTTTCTTATCGCCATCACATCCTTTACACCTACATACATTCTCAAAATTCATCCAACAATTTGTAATTAATGGAACTGTTATACCTGAACAACAATTATCAAATCTGATAATGACTAGTGGCGTGTGATTTTATCATGAATCTGTAGATATCTTTCTGAACGATTTGGCATTACTCTGGAAGCACTATGACCTATTCTGTAAATTACGATCTTAGGTATTTCAAGTAATACATACTTGTAAAACCATGACTATGTGGGATGAAAACCTGTATCCAAAATGACAAGTAAATCCGAAAAACCCCTTACGAGAAAAGAGGCGTTAAAAATCATCGAGTTGATGTCGTGGATTGAATCAGAAACACGTAGTGAATTAATAAAAAAAGACTTTGCATATTTATCTTACAGGTTGATGGGGATAACTCATGACACATAGCACAGATTGTATTCATTGCAGGCATCCAAAAGACGTTCATCAACTTGTGCTTGGCCGTTCTGGGGGTGGAGATTTCCTGGCAGGTACGTCCATGCCCAGTGGAAAACTACAATCCAGAATTTCCTGCACCAAATGCACCTGCACAAATTATGTTCCCGTTGAGGGTTCTGAAGAAAAATGACTTTGTCTGGAGTTCAAACTGTAAAGAATGTGCTCAAAATGTTGCGCATGCCTTTGTCAATCTTTCTGATACTGATCTCATTTTTGGTCGTATCATTTTATGATCTCTGATGATTCTTTACACATGATGAATACTATTCAAGCATATGTGATGATCAAATGCGGAGTGATTATGGTTTCTGATGGGACCTTTTTACCGTAAAAACCAAAGTGATGTCTACTGAGATTGGAAGTCTGAAACCATTCATGCATGCTCATAGTTGAATCAAATATTCGCTGCTTTCTGAGATTTCAAGTGATGCGCTTTGCCAAAAAAGAATGTGTCTGTTCCACATTGATTGTGCCAGTTAGTCTTAATTGCATCCATGTCATATTGATCACAAGAGATGAATGACATTGAAGAGTAACGGCAATGAATATCCTGATGGGAACAATGATAATGTGTGGTAATGCAGAAAATATGGGAATTCTCTGAGATGATCAAAGGTAAAGATTGTGACCACTTTTCAACAAATTCAAGATTTTGTATGTTCTGTGGAAATCTACAATGTGATTCGTGTTGGAAAATGCATGTGGAAAAACACGTTGAAAATGGTGACAAAAAATTGCAACCCTGGAATATGGAATAAAAATGACAAAAAATAATGAAAGCGAGATGAGAAAATGATCAATACAATTGCCCTTTATTTTACAAAAGAATTTCAATCCGAAATGGAACCTTTCCAACTACTGCTTGGTGCCTGCATCGGAATCGTTGCAATCGTGATCTTGATCAAAAAAGCTACCAATAGAAAAAATGTCAATTTACAAAATAAAAAGAAGACAACCTGAAATGAATCTCAAGTCCTATGGCAAAAAGTGCAAGTGCGGTCATTTTGAGAGTGATCATGTCAATCTGAACAAGAAATTCTACGAGCCAAACGCGATTCCTGAAATGGGGCGATACCTACCTCCTCCTCCCACGATTGATAACCCCAAGACAATACGATGTCGTGGATGTACATGTGACAGGTTCAGTCCCGAAAAGAAAGATCGGATGTTTTGGAAATGACAGTTGAATTATAAGGTAACATCTGTACCACGATAACATCATGAATGAGCTTCACAATCTTGACGAGTATCACTTTTTGGTTTTGAACTCTAACGGTTCTGGTCGGACTACTTTTACATGCAAAAAAACAAACGGGGTAGTCCGATGTGAGGAACAGTTCAATTTCTGCCCCATATGCGGAAGTAGATTGCTGCTAAACCGCTAGCTTTGTGGAATTCAAAACAATGATCAATCATCTATGCCTCAATGTCATTGTAATACGCTTGGGCATCTGAATTTGCAATCTCGTGACGATTGAAATTGACGTGATGTCCGTCTCAGGTGATGCCAAAAGAAAATTTAGAAATATTTTGTGCTTGTACTCATTTGATTTGTTTTAATAACTTCAAAAGCTCGTCTGGAATGTCGCCAAACCTCTGCTCATATTTTTTCAGGTCTTCTTGCATCTGTGACAAGTCCTCATAGTTTGATTCGTAATGTCTTGCAATGTTACTTAACAGTCCCAATCTTCTCATCTCTGAATTAAGTACGTACGTTTCGTCCCCGTTGTACATGGCAACCTCTATTTCCTGTTGAATCTTGATCGTCTCGTCGTGTATCCTTGACTGATAGTCTCTGATTTCCTGATGCCATGGCTCCAACTTGATGTTGCAAAATTCATGGCTTTCTAGGCTGGAGATGATCTCTGATCTTTCTCCTGTGGAAACGTGCCCTCCGTTCTTCAAATCCTTGCATAGTAGAAAATACTCCCATTTCATCTTATTCGTGCATGAATCCAGATGAAAATGTGTTATTGCCGAAAACAATTCGTCATCTGATATGGCCGACAGGTCGTAATGGACCGTCCCATTGCTGTATCTTTCATCGGAAATGTCTATTGACAATGTATCCTGAGAGTATTTTCCTGCAAATATCTGAAACATGTCTGACTTCTGAATTGCTTTTAGATGTGTGGGGATATTTTCTGGAATGTTGCATATCTGGATCTCATCTGTGCCTGTCATGGGTCTTATTTCTGATGTATCCTTGAACGGATAGTTCCATCCTTTGGCGACATACGCATCAAAAATTTTGACTCTTAGGATTTCAGATGCGATTTTCCTTTGTTTTTCCTGCATTGTGATCATCTGCAGGTTAAATTTTTCTTGCTTGCCGTCTTTTTGATATACGGTTGCCTGCGTGTTTAGTTCCTCCATAATGTTGGCATATTTTCTCAGGTCATTTTCATCCGAATTCCATTTCACTATTACCGTTCCCGAAATTGCCGGCGAATCCGCTGAAAAATACCTGTAAACTCTTGTATCGTTGAACGTGATTAATTGCCTGTCCCCTTGACGTATTGGACCTATTGCAAAGTGCTCAAAATTGATAAAGTGCGACGAACCATCTGTGTTGAGCCATGTCACCGTATTATTTTCTCCAAGCATTACTGTCATCACTTTTGGACTGATGGGGTTTTTGTTTTGAGGATCTAGTGCTCCGAGATTGATTCGCACCGTTGCAGGATCAAAAGCATAGTCCATATGGACTCTTGTACATTGCATGAACCCCGTAACCTTTCCTCCATCATAATGGCATTCTCTCTCGTGTTCTTCTTGCATTGCTGGAATGATGATGCTGGTAAGTGCAACCAGAGTCATGATTACTGCTATGATCGATATGATGCCAATTGCAATCGGTACCGTGATTTTCATTTTCATTGACACCATGCAGATACCGAACCTCCCTCGGATTCTTCTATTTGCTCAACATGATCAATTTCCACAATCGATGTTTTGAGATTTGGCCTGTCGGGATTGATTTCCCACAACCCCTCGATTGTAATGTGCACCCTGCTGTCTCCGAGATCAACCAATGTGATGTTTCTTTGGGATACGTCATAGGGGTGGCCAAATTCGGATATCTCTGATCTTAGTAATTTCTCAAATGTGGCAAAGTCAACGTGATCATTTACCATGACAATCCATTCTGTGCCGCATTGCAAGTCATTCTCTGGAATGTTGAAATTTCCGTGAATGTCTTTGATTCCTATGTCTTTTACAAACAAGATTGCAAACATGATGGATAGTGCAAGTATGATTGATATTGAAATGGCAAGATAATTGCTGGCTTTCATTTACTTTTCCCCTGCTGCCGCCGCTGCTCATAAAATGTTCTGCTGTTGGATGTGCTTTGACAGAATCGATATCTGTTAGTTGCCTTAAAAAATAAAATAAAGGAGAAAAGAGGTTTTCTTATCCTCTTCCCATTGCGGCATACTTGCCCCTGCGTCCCCTTACAAAAAACGAGGTGGCAATTCCGCCAAACACGCCTGTGGATAACACTAGTGCTCCCACTATTCCATCCAATGCAAACATTGGAGTTCCAGAACCCGTGTGTGGATTCTCGTTTGCTATCCTGACCCTTTCCTTTGAGAGTTTCAGATAGTCGTCAAGCCCTGTCTGACCTGAAGATGGAATGTATTGTGCATATGCAAGGCTGCTTACAGAAGATAATATCAAAATACTTAACATCACTCCTGTCACCATGATTATTTTTTTTCTACTCATTGAATTAATTACGTGAATTTTGAATAAAGCGTTTGATGAAATTATTATTTCACTAATGCTTACATATCATATTGTCATAACAATGTCATCTATGATTGATAAAAATTACAACGCCGATGATTCTGTAAATTTCTTTTCCATAGATGATGTGAAGATGAAAGTTCTGGCCAAAGTAATCTCAAACAAGTCGAGCATTGCAATTTTAAATTTATTGTTTCACAACGAGCTTACCGCAAATGATATTGCCATAAAGACAAACATGTCACTGCAGCTTGTAAAGTACTATTTGGATAAAATGCAACAAATTGATCTGGTGCACATCTCAAAAACTGGAAAAAACTCAAAGGCCAGGGACATGAACTACTACAAAACATCCAAGCTTGCAATCGTAATCACACCTTCAAAGATTGCTGAAAAAACAAGGCAAAGCAAGTCATTGGTACGTTCCTTTAATTCAATTTCTAGGTTTTTTGGAATGGCTGCAGCTTCTGCAATCACCGCGTTGTCTTTGGTGGCTGTGTCTGCTGAAAGCAGATTACTCAGTCCATTGAAGAGCTGGTATTCTGAATTTAGGCTGCCCGTGGAAATCGCTGGAACTGGTATTTCAAACTCAATTGACGAGTCATTGCATCTTGCAAAAGCCAGGGTTGAATCTGTAGTTGCAAATCCTGGCGCAGGTTCAGGAACTCCTTATGTTGATCCATATACCGGAATACTGAGCTTTACTGGGACTGACTTCATCATCTTGATGGCAGTGCTGGCCGGCATCACTGCTGCAATGTCGTTTGCCCTACTTTATAGGGCAATTCCTGTATCTAAATCTAAAATTATGGTGCATACTATGCAAAAATCCAACACATGAACTTCATTTTCAAAATATCTTTTCTTGTCCGTTTCATTTTGTCTGCATATGTGATGATGAAAAGTACAATCAAAAATTATGCCGCGACTCTTCTATCGTTATTGCAGTAAATGATCCCTACATGGCGGTGGCTTTCACTGTCTGCAGACTTTGTCTGTTAAATGTCGAGTCTTTGATGCAAATATGGCGGTTGGATTATCTAAAATTCTCTGGAGTTGATTCCAATGTCATACGTGTCTCATCTGTATTTGGCAAGTCCTTTTCGCATGCATCTGCGTCTTGTAATCCTAACACCATCAGTGTTACAGTGTGGTTGGAAATTTCTGTTGTCATTAGACCTTGACTGATATAATCCCCGTGATTATGTGAGGAACATTTTGTGTAAATGAAAATCCCCGTATAAAATCATCTGCAATACAGTGAGCTTTATTTTGGATGTGAATTGCCGCAGTAACTTGGCCCTTGTCTAACACAAGTGATGTCTAACTGATAACGCGAGTTCTTTACATAGATAAAATTCAGTTCAATATTGTCGGGATGGATTGTTTAGCGCATCTGCGTTTTCACCTATTTGTCCGCAAATGTTTCTGTGATGGTGAAAGTCAAGATTAATGTAAATGCAACAAAAAACACGTGATTCATTTTTGTATAAAGTATTCTGGATATCCATCTATCGTGTCATCTTCTATTGCGTGTTTGTGGGATGCAAGACTTGGATATAGAAAATACCATTCCTCATCAAATTCAAACGCCAATTCTGCAGCAGAGCACGTTTCGACATTTGCATATGGTCTCTGCTCTATGCATTTCTGAGTAAAAAATGATGCATATTTATCCAATTGTCCATCTGTAATTCTCAATCCCAGTCGATCTATTGGCTCATTGGGAAAATCCTTGGTCATGCTCATCAAAAGATTCAGGCGTGGCAGCTGAGATATCTCGTGCTCGTCCTTGATGCTATAGAAATGCAACTTTGTCAAATCCTTGCCTGATGCCTTGAATTCTTTTTGTGGAACTATGAATAGGAACTGCTCATCATAATCTCCTTGCCTGATATCTCTTGACTCTTTCATGTCTTCGGAAATTACGGTAAATTCAATCGTGATGGGAGGTGATAATGCGGATGGATTCTCTATGCTTTCCCATACGAACATGGTTGCAGTGTGGACTCCCCCTTTTTGTGGAATCCATGATGCAGAGGGACTGAATGCGGTTTCCGGATTTAGCGTACCGTCAATCCATGCCAGGTGTTCCGTTACGCCATCTATATCTTGGATCATCACGATGTATGCAAATTTCTGCGCTCGATTCATTCCGTTTGCAATGTCCGATTTAATCTGAACCTGTTCTCCAACTGCAGGCTCATCAATGATATTGCCTGACACATCCGTGATTTTTGCAAGCAGAACTGGGGCGCGTTCAAGAGGTGGACCCGTAAGGCCTAGGAACATTGTTGCACTAATGGAAATGTTTTGAGATGCAAAATCCAAAGATGATGTGGGATCATAGCGTGCAGATACTGTGTTTCCTTCTATTGCATACAAAACGCTTGGTGCCGAACGCTTATCGCTAAATGCAAACGTCCTCTCAAAGATTCCTGTATCTTTTTGGGTTTCGTAAAGATCCAGCGTGATGCCTTCTTGGAAGCTGTCAGAGAAAACAAAAACTTGCAGAGTGTCAACGCTGTCTGAAAATGCATTCATGTCTGAATCAGTCACGATAACCTTTGCAGTACCTGTACCATTTTTCACTGCGTAATTGTGCTGACTCCATTGCATTTTTTTGTCTTCTAGGTGACCAAATGGAATTGGAGGAAACTCTGCAATGATCTCCAAATCGTCATTGATCCCATATGGTTTTGGGAGCGTGTGATCATCATATTGAACGTAAACCTTGTCCTCATGCAGGGCCAACAAATTATGTCCGTTGGAGATGTATTCTGGTGAAAACGAAAAGATCGTCTCAAATATTCCTGAGTCCATTTGAGTTTCTATCGCATCGATAACGATTCCGGCCTTATCTGAATCTGAGTATGCGTGGATGGATATTTTGTCTAAACTTTTTGGATTTAGATTCATGTCCATGTCCGTGACCTTGATATGGACGGATTCACGAGATGCCGATAGCAGTCTCTCAGACGAAATGTCGCCTACGTTCCATCTAATTTTGGCAGATTTACTTATCTTGTCCCCGTCTCCGAATCTAATGGAAATCGTAAACTCATCATCTCGTGCGCTTTCAAGAAATCCGTTGTTAGGTCCACTTCCCGATGTCCTGGGATTCCCATCGTGATTCCCATCCCCATCAACATCATGTAAAAAGCCTGTAAGTGTTATCTCTCCTGTATACAACCCATTTCCGGCCTTTGATAGCTTGTAGTTGCCCAGCTCATGATTTGAAGTATGGATTCTAACTGATGTGTTTTCAGAATCCATGCCGTGTTCGGTGATTCGAACATTAACTTTGTCAGTCCAGGTGTATACACCTTTGTCAAAATAGATGGAAGCAAACGCATCGTCAGTTAATAAACTCGAAATAAGAAATGATGCAGCCAGCACAATTGTGAGATATGCTATAAACCGTTTCCCCATGATATCTTTTCATTTCGGTGTTTATTGGTATTTGTTTTATGCATCTTGTTTTGTTTTTGTAACTTTGCTTCTCATTTTACAAATTCGTCATATTCAATTTTTTCACCGCAGTATGGACAAAAATGCATTGGAAAAAATGCAATGTTGCCATCCGTACTGATGTCCTTAAAATAAAATTTTGCCCATTTCACATTCCATAGTTGAAAATGTTTGTCATGTTCTTTGAGCTGCTTGCAGCACCACCATGTCATGTGTGTCTCTACGTGAAATTCCGTAAATTTTTCACATGTGGGATCATCAAAGTGTTTTGTAAAGAATACTTTCAACAATTAGGCTGTGATTCTGAGATTCATAAAGACTGCTGATCTTTTCTTTTTGATAAAACCACATGAATAAACTCTCAGTAAATGTGAATTCAGGTTATCCTGTGCTTTCTTGACTCGTATTTCATGTGAAAGTCTGTATTGCCATATTTTTAATCAGCACCAATCTTATTTTTCTAACAATCTTTGTGATTCTTTCTCTATTTCGAATGTGGTAGTTGCGGTGTATGTGGCATACGTCGTTCTAATTTCGTACTCTCCGGGACTCCATAAGGGACCTCCTGTGCTTATGACGTGCTGAAACTTCCCGTCTCTCAGAACTTCTAATTGTGCCACTTCCACCAGTGTACCATCTGTGATAATCTGAAGGGTAACTGGGTACTTGAAATCAGTCTGTGACAAGATTCGATGATTGTCCCTTACCATTCCGCTGATACCCACTTTTTCTCCCAGCGTATAGTAATCGTAGCCTGTTTTCATTCTGATGCTAAATTCATCTTCTAGCGTGGTACTCTCAGACAGATTGAATGTCTCTGAAGAGTTGTCTGCTGTGAACGTAATTTTGACCTCATCTGATACATCAAAGCTGTACATGACGCCTTTGTAATCATAATTTACGAATGTTCTGCCTGTATCTAGTTGATAATAACCATCAAATGAAGCTCGTTGAGGACATTTTAGCGCCAAAAACCTGCAGATTTCTTGTGCAGGCTTTCCTTCAATCGTGGGTTGCTGAAGTTCATCCAGTATCATGGATGCCAAATGGTATTGGGTCTTGGTTTCAAACATGCATTCTCCTTTGTCTCTTCCCATGTTTTTCCATAATCCCTTGTTGTCAGTGCACCAATCTTCCAGAACCATCATGTCTCCTGCAGTAAAAGAATGCCTTGCGGGAAATGCAGATTGTTGTTTTTCTAGCTCGTTGATCTCTTCAGTACTTAGCGTGTTCTTGCCATCTTCAAGTAATGATATGATGATCGTACTTCCTATTACGATAAATGCCAAGAATATGCCGATGAGAATTTTGGCTTTCATTTTATTTTGCCCCTTTTCAAAACTCTGAATTTTATCTTTTAAAGATGTCGTATGATTCATACTTTGTTATCTGAATGCTAAGAAAATATATTTGAAAAATTAACGGAGGCCACATGCGCATATGATGTGTTTAGTTTTAATACTTCAAAAGTAATGCAAGTGTCTGATTACTGACATGTTCATACTATTGAGATGTTCTCACGTATGTGTCTTTTTAGTTTAATGTGTGATGCATGTTTGAAAGAAATCACAAATGACACCAAACTTGACAATACAAAACTTGCATCTAAAAAGTTTTCATACTCTCATGATTCTTTTGACGGATTGAATTAAAAAATTAAAACATGTTATAAAATAATTATGTGTTAAAAAAAATAAAAAAAATCAACTTCTGTTGATGTCAGTTAATTTGTACAATGTCTATTTTTACAGCCGGATTGCTCCATCCATGAATGTCTTTGAGAAGATCAGCATTACCCATGATCCCTGGATGTGAGATGATGATTCCATCTTCTGAAAGTTTTGGATTACTTGCACCTGTTCCATCTTCTCCTGATGACACGCTGATGGCTTCCTGACATGGATGTGCCATGTCTGAAAAGTCTTCGGTATTCATCTCGGTTCTAGCATCATATGCCATGGCATAAACTGTTTTTTGCTTATAGTATGGGAGTTTGACAGAGTCAATTCCTGCAAAACCGTCATTTGTACAAACTAGCATGCTGGTAAAGGAAAGATATCTCATGTCGCCTTCGGCAGATATCGTAAATGTTTCTGAATGATTCAGACCCGTGTTACCAGGATCGTTTGCTGGAACCAACGGTGCGGTTCCTTGAATCACGTCTGAAACTCCCACTTTACCATGAAGCATTTTAACCAATGATTCGGAGTTTCCGTTCTCGGATAACTGCTGAATTTTGTTGCTTGCCATTTCACCTACCGTGAAAAATCCTGCATTCTCTAAATGCGTGACTAATAGGGGGGCGTGATTGGCTGTCCTGGCGTGAGATTCGTTATGGTAACCTCGTACATCTTTGTCTTTACTGCACTAGATTCAGGTATTCCTGTTATGCTTACAATAGCTAGCATTACAACTATTGCAGACATTGCAAAAATACTTGTCTTTTTTGATTTTATTTAATAGACAATTCACAAAAATCACCTTAAGCATTTGTCCACTTTTCACCCCAATCTTTTGAGGCTATCTTCTGGTAATCCATACGAGGACAAATAATCCTATTGTCTGAATGGCATTGATTGCAAACAGATAATGTGAAACCATGTCTGCTGACATCATCAAAGCCTTGTCGTCCATGTATAGTGTGGACCAGAATAACACAATCACGATATTTTGAAGCATCAACAAGGCAGCGACTAAGACTAATCCTGAAGTATAGTAGGAACGAATCACTCTCATATTTTGGAGGTACGTCCCAATTATCACCAATAATAATCCAATATTGACAAATGCAGAGATTATTGCTGCCAGCATAAAGTCAATCATCATGACATGTCATTCCAAATATCTGTTAATTTACTTTGTTCCAATTTTTTCCGTTATCTCCTTAAGCACCATCTGATTTTCTTTTATGATCTGGGTTAGCGTGTATTCAGCTGCATACTCTTTTTCTGCTTTGATTATCAAATTATTTTTTGCAAGAATTTTCACGTGGTGGACCACTGTCTTATGATCCAGATTCAATACCGTTGCAATCTTGTTTGCATTCATCGGCGTATCTTTAATCAAGTTGAGTATTTTTGCCCTGTTGACTCCTCCTCTGGTACCCGCAATGATTGACCAAAGTATCATCCTGAATTTTGGATCCACATTGGAACTATTTTTTCCTGTACTGGTACCCGTAAATTGGAACAATCCTTTTGGCATCATAATGGAAAAAGTAAACATTGGAAAGCCTAAATGCATCATAGATATCTTGAAAAGAATTAATTTCCGATATAAAAACCAGATATGGTTTGTATCTAAATATTTTGTTAATTCAAAATAAAAAAAATTAGGAAGAAGATAAATCCGCGCTTCCAAAGAGAACTCCAAATGCTTTGCACCAAATCAATACGTTATCGTATTTGGATAGATCAGTGCCATCTGGAATGCCATAGTTCTGGTTTCCATTACTTGCCTTTAGCATGCCGAGATTGACAAAGTCTGATGCCTTGTCATCTGTGGCCAAATACACATACAAATCAGGCCCATTAGTTGACTTGAAGTTCTCTAGTCTTAACACCTCTGTTCCATCCTCTAATGGGATTGTGTATGCGTCACCCTGAGCATCATGTATTCCGTCACCCGCACCGACAAATGTACCTGAATGTGATTCTGTAGACATTTTTTCATCGATATGTGTCTCCTCCATCATGGACTTCTCCTCCATCATGGACTTCTCCTCCATCATGGACTTCTCCTCCATCATGGACTTCTCCTCCATCATGGACTTCTCCTCCATCATGGACTTCTCCTCCATCATGGACTTC
>JAJCXK010000059.1 GCA_029263475.1 Candidatus Nitrosopumilus sp. | reverse complement strand
CAAACCTCACATAGACTCCAAGCATCTCTCCTGCTGTGATGTCTGAGGAACCCTCCACAACAACTGTCTGACCTGGTCCCAACTTTGAGCCCTTGTCAGACGTCACTTGAGTGTGGACGTGGTATGTCCCTGCCTTGAGCGGAACAGTGATGATCTTGTATTCCACGGTTTCCAATGGTTCCAATATTATCTTGTCAGGTTCTGCAACGGTCTGGAAAAACCAGTCATCATGCTCTTGGTAGTCTCTGTGTATGCCGTACTGTAGGTTGTGGATTATTGTTGATGCAGACAGTGTCTGAAACTGATCAGTTGTGACCACCATGGACAGCTCCAGTTGCTGTGGATAGTCAACCAAGCTTACCAGTTTTCCAGTGATGAATAAGCGGTCTTCGGTATTGACAAACTGATCTGAAAATGCCTCATCTTCGATTCTGAACGGTCCGCCGGTTATTGAAAAAGGTACGCCATGACCATATGCAGAATCAAAAAACACAGAAATTACAATCACTGTCATTCCAACAAAAAATAAAGTCTTGGTTTTCATTTTCTCTTTCTCCAAATTACAAACAATACAACAGCACATCCGACAATTCCAAACAATACAACGCTCAAAATAATGCCTCCCTGAATTACAGAATCAGGATTGGGATTTGGAATGAGATGGAATGGCTCATCAAATGATACAGGTGGCGCAATGTAGGGATTTCCCCATCTGTCAGAGGGATTTGAGTTTGCCTTTTCTTCTGTTTGATTGGCAATGCATATACCATCTTGATACGTGGTTCCAAGTCCGCATTCAGAACCTTCTTTAATATCTGAATAATCTTGTTTGGGTTCTGGAGTCAGACAAATTCCATCAACTAGCACATTGCCAAGTCCACAGATTTGTTCATCAGTGGATTTTTCATCCACTACTGAGAATGCTTTTTGGATTTCATAGTCACCCATTTCCACCACGAGCACATAGTCTCCCAATTCATCAACTGCAATCGGCGTTTTATTTGTCGGAATGTTTACTTTGGATTCAATCTCAGTTGGAGGACCTAACACAATGCATGATGAAATGTACGTGTATTCCCATACTTGTTGCCGCGTGTCTTCTGAAATGATTTTGGCCTTGTATGCATTGCATCCGTCAAGGTCTTTTTTCAGGACGTGTGGCCTTATCTGCTCATTTGGAAAATACTCCTTCTCCAGATTCATGATTCTGTATGTTGGAAGATAGTCATGAAGCGGATCATCTACATCATGTTGAATCACCTCAAAGTCATACTGCGTGGCCCCGCCCATTGCTGTATTTGTGACAGGATTACCAATTTCCACAAAAGTTCGAAATTTTCCTTCATATTCAGGAGTCCACTCAAATGAGAATTGCTTTTCCTCACTTGGTTTCAGAGTGTCAGTTGAGACAAACTCATCCACAGGATCACTCCAATGTCTGTCCTTGTCAAGTACCTGAACTGAGTATCTGAACGGGACTGATTCATCAAGTTCGGATTTGAAATGAATCTTGATCTCGTACTTTTGTCCAACCTTGAGAAGGTGGGTCTTGTTGTCATTTGAATCAAATATGCCATATTCCAGAGTATCAACTCCCACCGGTTCTGGTTCTGATTCTGATTCTGATGCATGTATGGTTCCCACAAATCCGATTATTCCAATTGCAAATATTGCCAAAAGTCTAGTCTTCATTTTCTTTTTCTCCAAACAATTTCAAATTTGATGATCATGAGCAAGCACCTCGGTCTATGCTCACTGATGAAACTTTACTAACCAAGGATAGTTCTTTTATAATCAGTTCCTGATGATGTTCCTGAAATGCACCCCGTGCTGTCAACCTGACAGTATTTTCAGAATATTCCAGTTCAACAGGTTTCCAGAACACAGTGTCCCTGGCAATATCTTTTACTGTCATTCTGTATTTTTTTGATATTTCAGATTTTGAAGGAGGATCATTTTGATGATTCATGATGAAATAGTAGTCAGTGCATCCAGGTTTTATTCCATTTTGGTTTACTTTGTGAGATATTCCCCACTGTCTTTGTTCCAATTTTTTTGTGGAATTCTCATAAATGCACACAACTACATCTTCCGAATACTTTAACATCGGAATTTTTTTGTCGATACAAGTAACATCAAGAAAAGAAACTCCGTTTTCAATTTGTTGTTGTGCAGTTTGTGTTGAACGTAACGATAGTTTCTTTTCATGTTCAGATTCCTTTATCGGATCAGCTGGGGATGGAGTTGCAAAGGAAACACTCACAATGCCTACAGATAACAGTATACAAGTTATCATCAAAAACCTTCTCTTCATTTTCTTTTTCTCCAAACCAGAAATCCCGCAAATCCTGAACTTACAACCAGCGGTAACAACACAAGCAAACCTCCTCCTGTGCTGATATAGTAATAGGTGATAATTATCTCGTAGAGGTCTTTGTCAGAGTCAGAATATAATGTGACATCATGATTTTGATCCTCGCCTCTGATCAGATTTTCGGGATGGTTTCCATTTGCAGGGACATGATCATCGTTCAGAAAATAATAGATATGAACATTGTAGTTTTGGTGGTTTCCAAATTGTGTGCCGTACGAGAGCCATTCCTGAAATATTCCTTTTTCTATGGCGTAATCCATCTCTGTCCTTTTGTCCTCCATCCACACCTCTCCTTTCATGGAGTGGTACTCGTCCCAGATGTCCACCAGCATGGATTTCGGATATGGCGGCATGTCAAGGCATGGTTTATCTGGCCAGTCATTGTTTGTGCGACAGTCTGCAAAGGCCGCATTTGTAGTGAATGCAGAAATCAAAATTGTAAAAATCAGAAAAAAACGCCTCATGTTCAGCTAAACATCAGATATCAAGTTCATAAGCACTTCTGATGTTTTGGCTATCCTGGTGAAATTCTGGACATTACCTTATGTTTAGGACTGAATGGGATATTTTCTGATGATTGTGGACTGCGTTGGACAGTCTTTGACATTATGAGATAAAATAGGACATGCCCAAAAATGTCCGATGAAAATGTAATGGACAGCATCAATTTGCCGATAAATTTCTCAATTGAACTCATTGCGATCATATTCTTTTTTCGGCATCATTCCGGTAGTTTCGACAAACTCTCGGAAAATATCGACAAACTCTCGGGAAAATTACCGAATTGATAACTGGAATGATAGATTCACGATCAAGAGTTTCGGAAAATATCTACAAAGTTTCGAGAGTTTCGGAATTATCAATCCGGAAAAATATATTATCATTCCGAAAGAACCATTTTCATTCCCCGGAAAGATGGTTATCAATCCGGCGTTTCGGAATGTTCCACCAGAAAG
This sequence comes from Candidatus Nitrosopumilus sp., assembly GCA_029263475.1. Taxonomy (GTDB): domain Archaea; phylum Thermoproteota; class Nitrososphaeria; order Nitrososphaerales; family Nitrosopumilaceae; genus Nitrosopumilus. Next base: position 278 of record JAJCXK010000059.1, on the reverse strand, counting down.
ATAGAAAATAGTACCGGAAAGATAAATTCTGTTACCGGAAAGATAAATTCTGTTACCGGAAAGATAAATTCTGTTACCGGAAAGATAAATTCTGTTACCGGAAAGATAACCTATTCGCCGAATTGATAAAATTCCTCTCCGAATTGATAACCTGAAAGATAGTCTTTAGCAAAAAAATATCCAAAAAAATATCCAAAGAAACAGAACATAGAACTCTTTATGAATATCTCAACTATGCTAAGCTGTACAATGAAACTCAGTCTCTTTGTGTTTATTGC
>JAJCXK010000058.1 GCA_029263475.1 Candidatus Nitrosopumilus sp. | reverse complement strand
TGTAGTGTACGGGAAACAACGACCTGCCATCAGGACTGGAAGATATGTTGTCCTCAAAGTTAGTTATCTCCCCAAACGGTACCGGGTAGACGTCCCTATCAAGACTTACGGATGGCGTAACCGCATCTGAATCGGCAAAAGTATCATTTACAGAATAAGAAACTACAATCAAGATTGCAATTGCAAATAATAGAAATTTAGAATTCATTTTTCAGTAAAACTCCATTCTATTTTTCCATCAATTACATTCATGTCAAAATTGCCTAAATCTTGACAATAATCCATCAGCGGGAATACTTGATTTTCCCATAATGCATCAAAGTTGGTGTTCTCTCGGGTAAACATGGTAGAACTTTGCAGTGCGGTATAGTATTGTGCTGTTCTTTTACAATTATCAACATCCAGTACTGGCTCCATTGTAAATTTGTCAACTAATGGATGGCCTGGCACATTTACTGTATCAAATGTGTTTTCAGGATATTCTCCTGATGGTTTTAGATAAGTTGATCCTGGTTTACCCAAGCCCATGCTTTCACCTTTTACATCACAAGCATCGATGCTAAGATCAACTTGTCCTCCCCTATCTAATTGAAACCAGTGATGTAATCGGGAGATTCCATTATCCCATTTTGATAATACGACATGTGTGAAATTTCCTGGTTGTAATGTTAGAAATGGTATACGATCACTACTAAAAAATCCATTTTTCTCGATTATGTCAAGTCTCATTTCATGAGTTACTGCAAATCCACATACATCCTCATATGCATAAGGTGTAAACAATACGGATGTATTCTCATCAGATAATTTTTGTTGGACTAGTGGTACTACTGTATCATATAATCGGCTGATGTTTGTATACGTATTGGTATTATTTGCATCTCGTAAAAATAAAGTATCATCTATTATTTTAAATTCATATTTTTTATTGTGAGATGTTTCACTAAATGTTACTAGATTGCCTTCCTCAAAACCAAACCCTCGAAAAGTAGGATCATTGCGACACTCGATATCTAAATACCGACATACAGCTTGTGCATGTTTGCCTTCGATGTATGCGTGATATCCACCATCATTAATTGACACTAATCTGATACCATTGTTTTCTCTTAATTGCTGTCCAATACTATTTTCAAAGACACATCCTTCTTTACTCTCAATTATCACAGGACAACTTGGCATTTCACCTGATTCACAACCGTATTCAAAAGATTGGCTAATGTAATCACTATCTAAAACCAAACAAGCAGCTTCTGAATCATTACAAGTTTTACGTTTGGTATCCCACATACCATCATATTTGGTGCAATGATATTCTCTGTATTCATCCATTTCATCATATCCGTTTCCATCATAGTTACGTACAACAGTATCATATTGAATTAATTCAGCCGTACTATTGAATTCGCATTTTTTTCCATCCACATCTGTTCCGTTAAATTCCTCACAAACTTTTTTGTTAAAATTTGGTAAGTCTTTTTTAAATTGAGCTGTATGTATTCTATCTGACTCCTCCGAGTTATACATAGTAGGTATAACAAACACAGTAACGCCCACAATGAGTGATATTGCGATAGCTAAAACAGATAGGATTATCAGAAATCTAGAGTTCATTCCAGCCTCTCTCAATTAGTTTTTCTCTAGTTTCGAGAGTGACACATGACACGGAATCACTTGATTTGTATATTTTGAAAAATCCATCATTGCATACAACATCTTTTGGGGATATTCCTGCTGATTGCTGTTTTAGCGGAGATAACTCCCTGTCAGATTTTATCAGTGCTGATCCCACCACTGTTTCATCTTCTGAAAACTCAAATGAGACAGTTACACCGTCATCACGGCTTGCAGGAATCATTCCGTCAGTCGGACCTTTGCCAGTTGAGATGCTGTTCATATCACCAGCGTATCCAACAAGTATGACCTCGCCTGTGAATATGCCGGTATTGGTACCGGTTTCAACGAGCTTGTAGTTGTCAAGGTCAGAATTACGTGTGGATACTTTTAACGGATAAGAATCATTGTCGCCAATCGCATCAATTAGATCAGAATCAAAGTTATGGTCTGGAGCTTTAACGGTGATGTACACTTTGTCATTCCAATCATACATTTTTTTGTCAAGCTCTACTGTTGCACCAAAGTTGGAAGTATAGATTGTAAGATTGATGTCTTCATCCTCGTTGCCAACATGGTATGCGCCTGATGGGCCCCAGTCAGTGTATTCAAGAATGATTTCCTCACCCCTTTCCAAAGAGTCATCTTTCAATGCTTGTGGAATTTCAACTACTATCTGGAAGATGCCGGTGCTGTCACCTGTCTCTCTAAAGTGAAGTGGCTCTGGATCAAATGCTGAGATTTCGCCGCCAAACTCCCCCATGGTTACAGTTGCAGCATCAGAGTCCCATTCAATCAAATCCAAGGAATATGTTTCAGCTTTGTCATTATCCAAATCCAAGTCAGGATCAGTGAGTGTCAAAATCATGTCACTTCCAATAATGTAAACAGACTTGTCGGCTTCAAGCATACCGTTTCTCAGATCAAATGTTGCAGAGTCAGTTGTAACATTGATATTTCCAGATTCATCAATGCTGGTATATTCTACAGTCAATATGTCGTCTTCCAAAATACAATAGTTTTCTTTTTCAGCAGATGATTCATCAAATCTTGACTCTTCACTGCCAAAGACCGCATCATCATCTAATGATGTAAACGTGGCAGTTGCAGGACATTTGGTACTGAATGGCCCGTCCGTGTATCTCACTGCAAGGTCTAGCTCAAATATTCCAGAATCAGGACTGACCTCAGAAATAGGTCCTATCTGTCTTGTAGTGAGGGGATTGTTACTGCCAACGTCGATTAACCCGTCATCATTTGGAGTGCTGCCACCGGCATAAGCAAGTACCGTTGTTTGCGAACCTCTGGATACAGAGATTTTCAATGGACCTACAGTCTTGCCCAAAATGTCCTTGTTTATTTTATCCTCATTTTGCGATGAAACATCAAAATTTGCATCATTGATTCTGATGTGAAGTGTCAGGTCGCCAGTACCCAAAGTTGTAGATGCGTCCATATTATTTCCATGTATGGCTGTTTGATGCACTGGAAATAATGATCTGCCATCTGGATGAGAAGATGCAGTATCTTCAAAGTCATTAATTCCGCCAAAAGGCACAGGGTAAATGATTCTGTCAAGACTTACAGAGGGTTCAATCGTATCTGATTGTTGATTTACTTGCTCTATGATCTTGTCTGTTTCTGCAAGTGCTGTATCATCTGTATCAATTGGATAAATCATACCAACTTGTGTTTGTGGTTCACTTGTTGTGATATTACCATTAGTATCAACTGAGACAGGCCAGTTAAGAGAGATCGCGCAGACTTCATTCTTTATCCAATTTGATCTATCTGACTGGAACAGTATAGCATGAAGGTCATAATCTCCAGGAACTATGCTGTCAGTTTGGTGCGTTATTTTTTTACTCTCACCAACAAAAAATCTCTTGTAGGTGTTTTCATCAATAGGTAATGAAACATTATTCGTTTCCAAGTATACTGCTAGTTGAGAGTAATCCTGATACAATCCCCCATAAACAACCTCATCCTGTTTTTTAAAATCCAAAATATATGATTCATGGTGTTCTTTTCCATTATTGTCTGGAAGGGGGATTTGCAGATAGTGGTAATTGTCAGAATTAGTCTTGCCAAGTACTATGAAGAAATAGTCATCCATGCCATCAATGTTTAGGGAACTCCCGGTTTTGATTATTGGCTGTGGCGATATTGAATCACATGACATATCCTCTGGATTTGTGTCAAATTTTAAAGAGCCTGGATAATAGTCAAACGCGTATTCAGATTCTATTTCTGCAAATGCGCTAAGCGAAATGGTTCCAAAAACTAGAACTGTCATTAATGCAAGCGTAAATATTTTCAATGCTGAGATCATGCCAAAAATTATCACTGATATGCATTGCTACTCTTTTCTGCTTTTTTGGACATAATTGGACAAAAGCCTTGGACATTACTTGACATTTTCTGACATTGTTAGACTGAATTGGACAGAATCATTGTACATTACTTGACATAATTGGATTTTTTTGGATATAATTGGACATTATACAAAACAATTTCAAGAGTTTTCATATATTGGCTCTAACCTGTCTCCCGTAAAATATGCCAAAATTCATTCAATAATCACTTATTGCGATCAAATATTTTTTCGGTATCATTCCGGTAGTTTCGGAAAACTCTTCGAGAGTTTCCACAAAGTTTCCACAAAAACACCGAATTGATAACCGGAAAGATAAGTTTACGATCAAAAGTTTCGGTAAATGTCAACAAAGTTTCGAGAGTTTAGGAATTATCAATTCGGTAAAATGTAGAATGGTTCCGAAAAATCGTTTTGTTTACCGGAAAGATAGTTATCAAACCGGTGGTATTAGAATATTTTCCCGAAAAGATAGAATCCCGTACCGGAAAGATAGATTTTGCCACCGGAAAGATAATCATTCCATCGAATTGACAAAGTTTCTCTCCGAATTGATAAATCAGATCTCTGAAAAGATATCGAATTGATAATGGTGTCATCCGAATTGATAACCTGAAAGATAGTCTTTAGCAAAAAAATATCCAAAAAAATATCCAAAGAAACAGAACATAGAACTCTTTATGAATATCTCAACTATGCTAAGCTGTACAATGAAACTCAGTCTCTTTGTGTTTATTGC
>JAJCXK010000057.1 GCA_029263475.1 Candidatus Nitrosopumilus sp. | reverse complement strand
TTCATCCAGACCGCAACCAGTCCTCAGAAGCTGGCGAGCATTTCAAAGAAATTTCTGAAGCCTATGCGGTTATTTCGGATCCTGAAAAGAAGCAAGTCTATGATCAGCATGGTCATGCCGGCGTTGACGGAAGATATTCCAGTGATGACATATTTCAAGGTGCACAAGGAGGAGGAGGAGGAGGCTTTGATTCCGTTTTCGATTCAATTTTTGGTCGTGGAGGAGGAGGTTTCAACTTTAATCAGCAGCAACAACGCGGTTCTGATCTTCTCTATCAAACTTCGGTAACTTTAGAAGATGTTCTTCACGGTAAAAAAATGGAAATTAATTTACAAAAACAAGTTCAATGCAATACATGTAATGGTTCTGGTGCTAAACCTGGCACCAACAAGAAAACCTGTGGAACATGTAATGGTCAAGGACAAGTCAGACAAACTCGTAATATGGGATTTGCATCATTTGTGACTGCTGCACCCTGTTCTGCTTGTAGAGGCCAAGGATCCGTTATTGAAACTCCATGTAAAGAATGTAAAGGACATGGGAGGAAAAAAGGATCAAAGACAGTTACATTTGATATTCCTCCTGGCATTGACTCAGGTGATTACACTGTTCCTGAAGAAGGAAACGAGATTCCTGATGGGATTAATGGCGATTTAATAGTTAGAGTGAGCGTTCAACCTCATTCTAAGTTTAATAGAGATGGAAAAGACATTTTTTATGATCATGATGTTTCTATGATTGATGCAACATTAGGATGTGAAATAATTGTTCCCACTTTGGAGGGTACCGAAAAAATTAAAGTTGACTCTGGTAGTCAACCGAATACCATAATCAAACTAAAAGGAAAGGGAGTTTCTCACATTAACTATAGGGGAAAGGGAGATCAATTTGTTAGAATTGTGGTCAATATACCTAAAAAACTCAATAAGCATCAAAAAAATCTTTTAGATGAATTTAGAAAAACAAGTGACTAGAATGAAAATTGCACTGGATGTTGACGGTGTGCTTGCAGATGTAATAGTTTCGTGGCTAAATTATAGTAATTCTGTAAGACCAAAAATTACCAAGCATCAAATTACCACTTGGGAGTTTTGGAAGGAATTCAAAATTGATCCTTTTGATTTTTATGCTGAACTTAGTTCATGTTGGAAAAACTGGATGTCTATACCTAAAACAGAAGCAAAATTATCGTCAATAACAAAATCTCTTTCTGAACTTGGTAAAGTCGATATTGTTACAGCTAGAGAACGTTCTACTGATTATTTTGTAAAATCTTGGTTATATCACCATAATATTTTCTATGATGATTATGTCTCAGTAATTGACGGTCCTATGAAAGCTGATTTAGACTATGATGTATTTATTGATGATTCTCCTCTTAATGCAGAAAAATTTCTTAAAAATAACAAAAAAATCATCCTGTATTCACAACCTTGGAATCAACATATTCATGAAAATAAAATACAAAGAATTTCAAATCTTTTTGAAGCAATTGAAAAAATTAAACAGATTTAATTTTTTTCAAATTTTCTAATGTTAACGTGATGACCACTTCTAACATGTGTAGAATGTGTTGAATTTATCAACTCGCTAATCTTCTCATCATTATAGAATTTGATGTTGTAACGTCCAAGTACTTTTTTACAATTTAGACAATATATTTCTCTGAATTCCATTTTATCTCTGATTAATTCTGATCAGTTGTTTCATGCTATAATAAAGAAACTTATTCTGGATTTCGTTTTTTCAAAATGCGGGAGTCACCCAGCCTGGTCAACGGTGTAAGGTTCAGATCCTTATCTTTTAGGAGTTCGTGGGTTCAAATCCCACTTCCCGCACCAGTCTATTCTAGATCTTGTATTTTCCTTTTGATATTTTTTGAAAGAAGACTGTTAATTGTTTCACCAGAAACTTTACCTCTTAATTCTTTCATTACAATTCCCATCAACGGCCCAATTGCTCGTTCTTTTTGATTTTTAATAATTCCTTCATTTTTTTCTACAATGTCATTGATAATTCTTTCTAGATCATTTTCATTAATTGATTGAATTGAAGCATTCCTCATAGCTTCTTCTATCGTCACTGATTTCCCAGCCATTATATTTTCAAACACTATCTCGACAGACTCTTTTGCAATTTTTCCATCTTCCAGTAACTGAAATGATTTTAAAATCTCTTCATTTTTTAATAAACTAGAGTCTAGTCCACTTCTTTCCAAATTTGTAATTGAAGAACAAAGGACTGATGCAACAAATGTTGGATTAGTGTTAATATCTCCAACAATCTTTTCAAACAATCTAATGTATCGTGAATCAAAAACTTGTTCAGCAAGTTGGGAATTGATTTTGTATTTCGTTTTTAGCTCTTTTATGGAGTCATCCCAGGATTTTGGTATGTTCTTTTTTGCTTCTGATAATTCTTTTTTTGATATAATAATTGGAGGAACATCTGTTTCAGGATACATTCTTGCAGCTCCAGGTCTTGGTCTAAGGAATTTTGTTTCCCCTACTTGAGTCGCCGATCTTGTATCTATCGGAATCCCATAATCTCTGATGTATTCAATTCTTAAAATGATTTGATTAACAACTGTATGGATTTTTTCTTGAGGTGAAGCTAAAATCAAGAATCCATCACTTTCTTCAATTTTTACTGCTTTCTTCAATTCTTCCAAATCTGACTCTTCAATCCCATAGTTGGGAAGTTCATCTGAATGAAATACTCCACCTATCCCAAAAAATCTTACTAGTTCTGCTACTTCTTTTCCTAATCTGATCCCTTCATATGGTGAAAATCCAAAAATTCCAGCCATATTTTTAAAAGTTATTGCAGTAATCTTATGATCTTTTTTTAATGCATTCTGAATAATTTTTGATTTACATTTGGAAAATAATTTTGTAATGTCTTTTTTATCTCCATGATCAAATTTCCAATTCTTTCTCTGCAATTCACTTGATATTTTTAGTAATCCATGTTGTCTTTTGGCTTCATATTCAACAACTTTTTCTAATTGATCTAATTGTTGCACTCCTTTTACTTCAATTACCACACCACCACGTTTAATCGAAACGTTAACGTCTTGTCTGATTGATCCCAGCCCTCGCTTGACTTCCTTTGTACTTCTCAGAATTCTTCCTAGTGATAATGCAATTTTTTTGATCTCTGTTAATTCTACTTCAAAAGGCTCCGTTGCAATTTCGACTAATGGAATTCCTAAACGTTCCAAGCCAAATTTTCTTACTGAACCTTCTTCCCCCAATATTTTGGCTGCATCTTCTTCCAAACAGATTGATTGAATTCCAACCTTTATTTTTCCTACCTTGTAGTATCCGCCCTGTGAAATTAACATGGTACGTTGAAATCCTGTTGTGTTGGAGCCATCAATTACTGTTTTTCTCATAGGGTATATTTCACTGAAAATATTTGATTTTAAAGCAGATGAAATTATTAGTGCAATTCTTCTGGCGTCTTCATCTAATTCATGTGGTGGTTCTTCATCTTGTTCTACTAGGCAACTGCTTTGAGAATTGGCATAATACATTATAGTTTTTGATTTTGTACTCTCAAATAATGCAGCCGGATCAAATTCTCCTAATTCACTTTTAGATGCTCGTAACTTCCTTTGGAATTTGATTGAATATTTGTCTGATTCTATAGGTGTGCAATTACAGAATAATTTTTTATTAGTTGCAAGCTGTTGATGAATTTCTAATCCTACTTTGACGCCTACATCTTTAATTGAAAATTTTTCCATAATGATACCAATTATGTGGAAAATTCTGATGCGATTTTATCAAGCATGATTTCTTTGATTTCGTCATAATTTTCAGTATTACCAGTCGCCCACATTGACTTTACTAATGCAACTTCTGGAATCATGTTCTCTAATGGAACTATTCCTAAATCCAGTAAATCTCTACCGCTCTCATAAACTGTCATTCTTACTCTGCCATCTATACATTGGGAGGTCATTCCCATAAAGATACCCTTTTGATGTGCCATCCTTACTGTCGAATACATATTTTTTCCAATATGTCCAAGTCCTGTACCTTCAAAAATTATTGCTTTGTAACCTGAATCTATAATATTTTTTAACATAGTTGGATCATATCCTGGATGGTATTTTACTAGTGCAACTTTTTCATTTAATTTAATCTTAGGTTCAAATTTCTTTGTCGTAAAAAAACTCATTTCTAAGCTATTGTGAACTTTATCGTTTAACACTAAAAATGCTGGTTCATTTCCAACTGTTTGAAAAGCTCCTCTTTTACTAGTGTGGTTTTTTCTTACTCTAGTACCTAAATGACATGCAATCACTTCATCATTTTCATCTTGATGCATTACTACGTAGATTCCATTCGTTTTACATTCGGTTAGAAATTTTGCAGCTCCGATCAAATTCAGTGCTGCGTCTGATGATGCACGATCTGATGATCTTTGTGATCCTACAAGTGCTATGGGTATTGGAAAACCTGCAAGTGCAAAGGAAAGATACGCTGAGGTATAATGCATAGTGTCTGTACCGTGCGCAATTATTATTCCAGAATACGTAGATTTGGAATATTCATTAATTATTTCGGCTATTTTTTGCCAATGAGCAGGCATTATATTTTCTGAATATTCTGAAAACAGAACTTTTGCATCTATGTTTGCAATTTTGGCAAGCTCTGGAACGGAGGAATTTAATTCTTCAGCGGTTAAAATTGGCGTAACCGCACCTGTTCTGTAATCAACCTTGCTCGCAATTGTACCTCCTGTGGATAATAGTAAAATATCTTGAACCTTCTCATTTTTCTCGACCTTCTCATTTACTTCGACAATTTTTTTAGATGATGAACTTTTCTCAATCTTTTCAATATTTTCAATTTCTAAGCCAATGTTGTATCCACTCTTTAATTTTAAAATAATATGTTTATCATCACCGTGCTCGTATCTCGGCATTATAATTCCCACATACATGATATCTGCAAAAATCTTTACAGAATCTCCTATTGAAATTTCGTTTATTTTTAGAAACTCTAATGAATTCCCATGATACCCTGTATATTCCGGCATTTATGAGGATTAAATTTGTTATTTAATTAAAACTACCTGTAATAGGAAGCTACTAATTTTTCACCCATTTTGAGGTCTTTTTGTTCTCTTACTTTTTTCACTGCTTCTTCAAAGTGTTTCATGGTTACTTTAGCATCAATAGTTGTTTTCTCAATATCTTTTACATCTGGATGTGAGTCTAAGAATTCGTGAATTACTAGAGATACTGCGGTATTTGCAATTGATGCAGTATCTGCACCGCTGAGCCCATCAGTTAGTTCGGCAATCTTTTCAATGTCTACATGTAAAGGATCACTTTCTTCAGTAATTGTAGGAATTTTCTCAGCATTTATTTTCAATATGCTCTTCCTGCTCTCTTTATCTGGTAGTGGAATTTGAATAATTTTGTCAAATCTTCCCGGTCTTAGTAATGCTGGATCAATCATGTCTGCTCGGTTTGTTGCAGCTAAAACTATAACGCCGTGCATATTTTCCATTCCGTCTAATTCTGTCAGTAGTTGACTGACTACTCTTTCAGTGACTGCAGTTTCTCCACCCGCTCCTCTAATTGGGGCAATGGAATCTATTTCGTCAAAGAAAATCACACATGGTGACGATTGACGTGCTCTTTTGAAAATTTCTCTAATTCCTCGTTCTGATTCTCCAACCCATTTTGACAAAAGTTCGGGGCCTCTGACTGATACAAAGTTCGCCTCACTTTGGGTAGCTACTGCTTTGGCTAATAGTGTTTTTCCTGTGCCACTTGGACCGTGAAGTAAAATTCCTCTTGGCATACTGTGACCTAATTTATCATAAAGACCTGGATATTTCATTGGCCATTCAACAGCTTCTTGAAGCTCTTTTTTGACTTCTTCTAAACCTCCTACATCTTCCCATTTTACATCTGGATTTTCAATAAAGACTTCTCTCATTCCGGATGGAGTCACTTCGATCAAAGCTTTCTGGAAATCATCATGATTGACTATCAATTTATCAAGAGTTTCAGGGGGTAACTTTTCTTCCTCCAAATTCAAAACTGGTAGTAGCCTTCTCAAACATTTCATTGCTGCCTCTTTACAAAGATACTCCAAGTCTGCACCAACATATCCGTGACTAACAGATGAGATTTTATCTATATTCACATCTTCTGATAATGGCATGTTTCTACTGTGAATTGCAAGTATGTCTTTTCTTCCTTTTTTATCTGGAACCTTGATTTCAATTTCTCTATCAAATCTGCCTGGTCTTCTGAGTGCAGGATCAATTGCATTTGGTCTATTTGTTGCCGCAATAACAATGACCTTGCCTCTAGCTTCCAATCCGTCCATTAAAGATAACATCTGAGAAACCACTCTTCTTTCAACTTCACCTGTTACCTCTTCTCTCTTTGGTGCAATCGAATCAATTTCATCAACAAAGATTATTGATGGGGCTTTTTCTCTGGCTTCTTTGAAAATCTCTCTTAATCTGGCTTCACTTTCACCATAAAACTTACTCATGATTTCTGGACCAGAAATACTGATGAAATGAGCTTGACTTTCATTTGCTACTGCTTTAGCAAGTAATGTTTTTCCTGTTCCTGGTGGACCGTATAACAATACACCTTTTGGCGCTTCAATTCCTAATTTTTCAAAAATCTCTGGGTGTCTTAATGGAAGTTCAATCATCTCCCTGACTTTCTTAATCTCATTTGAAATGCCACCAATATCTTCGTAGGTAACTTGTGGAACTCCGCGCAATGTTTCCCCTTTTTCTGCAATATGGAAAACAGTTTTTTGAGTTACCAAAACAGCATCAGCTGCAGGTGTAACTCCAATAACTTGAAAAGTCAAACGTCCACCAAAATATGGAACCATCACATTATCTCCTTTAATCAAAGGAACACTCTCTAATGCATCTGCAAGATATCTTTCATCTATTGGAGGTATTGCTTCTAAAGGTGCAACCACTATTTTTTCTGCAGCTACTGCCTTAATTTTTCTCACAGAAATTGTATCTCCAATTGCAATTCCTGAATTATTTCTTCCTAGTCCGTCAATCCTGATTATTCCTTTTCCTTCATCTGATGGATATAATGGAAGACATTTTGCAACTGTCCTTCTTTTACCTTTGATTTCTATAACATCTCCAGTAGAAGCAGTAAGAGTATCCATGGAGTCATAATCTATTCTTGCTACTCCTCTACCCACGTCTCGTGTGTATGCTTCGAGTACCTTGAGAGAAAGGGCATTTTGACTCATACTATGCAGCCTTAATTCTAATTTTTATACCTTTGTGGTAATTTTCCAAATCAATTGATTCTCTCACGTTAATTTTCCAAACCAATTCAGAACACCACAAGCTTAAAATTCTCTTTACGTAGGAAACGATCAACTTGGGTAAAAGACCATTAGTACGAAGGCGAGGACGTGGAGGTAATCAGTTTAGATCCACGTCTACTGGCAAGGTAGGTTCAAAAGCAAATTATCCTCGTTTTCCACTGTCTGAACAACATCAAGGTGAAATTATTGATTTGATTCATGAGCGTGGTAGGGAGGCACCATTATCTAAAATTAGATTTGAAAATGGCTCTGTCTCATTCGTGCCTGCAGTTCTTGGAACTACAGTTGGAGCAACATTACAGTTTGGATTAAAATCAAAAATTGAAAAAGGCAATGTAATTAGTGTTCAAAATATTCCTGATGGTACTATAGTGTGTAATATTGAAAAGCACTTTGGAGATGGCGGTGCAATTGTGAAATCTGCAGGAACCAACGCAACCATCTTTTCTCATGGTGATGATGGTGTAACTGTAAAACTCCCCTCTGGGAAGTTTGCTACTCTAAATCCAAAAAATCGAGCCATGATTGGTACTCTTGCTGGAGGAGGAGCTAGTGAGCGACACTTTATGAGTGCAGGTAACAAATGGCGTAGTTTTAAAGCTAAAGGAAAGAAATATCCAATTGTAAGAGGCGTTGCTCAGGCAGCTTATGTTCACCCACACGGTGGTGGCAGACATCAACATGTTGGGCAAAGTTCTACAGTTTCTAGAGATGCTCCTCCAGGTGCAAAGGTCGGTAGTATTGCTGCTAGAAAAACAGGTAGAGCCAGAATTAAAGAAAGAAAGTAGTTTTAATTTCAGCTTAAAATTGATTAGTAGTATGTTGAATGCTTTTGTTAATGTCAAATCAACGTGTTAGACTTTTTGTAACCGGAAAAGTTCAAGGTGTTTTTTTCCGTCAATCTTTAAAAGTAATGGCAAAGGAAAATGACATTTTTGGTTGGGTTAGAAACCTACAGGATGGTCGCGTTGAATCTGTTTTGGAAGGAGATGAAGAAAAAGTTATCAAATTGATTGAATGGGCTCGTGTAGGACCTGCAAATTCCAGGGTTAAACAGGTTGATATACAGAATGAAAAATTTATTGCAGAATTTTCTAAATTCAGTGTTTTGTATTAATGAATATTTTCAAATGCATCTTTGATGCTTTGCCTATATTCTGAAATTTCCTGTTCCTTGTTGATTTTAATGATTTCAATTGGATCTTTTCGACTTTTTTGAATTTTGATGATTACTCCTTCACTTTCAGGTTCAACATCTATGAACCATCTAAATGTCATTGATTTACAAAAAACTACCCTGTGCATTCTAATGTCTTCGATAACTTTGTCACCTAGCGAGAAGCAAAATTCCCTGATTGAATCAAATAAAGGCAATACTTGATTAGGAATTTGTTTTTTAAAGTCCTCATAGCTTCTCTTTTTTCCAAATGCAATTATTCCTTCCATGTAATTGTACTTTTGATTTTAATTATAAAGGTAGTAGATCTGCTGGTTCCAGTCTAGACGGATAGCCCCTTTTCAAGGCATACAAGATCCGCCACGTTGACGAGGAAGCGTGGATGCCCCATCTTAGGATTGCTCCCTCCCGGACCTCATCCCTTTCAATGGTTCGGTCTTAGAAGTTATCCCTTCGGATATTTCTAGTCCTGCAACCACCCGCCTCGGCGTGATTTCATTTCCGCACACCAAGCGGGAATTACCCTTCTAGAGATTTACCCAACAGTTGCTGATCTCTGCGTATAGCCGGTTTCAGAATAGGGTACGGCTGGCACCCTGATCCTACCTACTACCATTTTTCCTTAGAATTTATGTTATATTTGCATTAGGTTTGATTTTCTTTCAGTTTTAATACTGTGGTACAAACTGAGCATATTTCCCCTGTACATTCATTTCCACATTGTTGGCATTTTCTTCTTTTTTTGGAACTGGAATTTTTTACAACTTGTGATACTTTGAGAATTGACTGATACAAGTTATTTTTGATTCCACTATGTTGGGTCTCCAATGAATTCAGGAATTCACGAATTTCTGTTCTTATTCCCTCATTCATGTGGGGACATGGCTCAGATTGAAATGGAATATCATTTGTAAATGCATAAAAAACTATTTCAGACTCGTATATCTCACAGAATGGTTTAATTTTTCTTAGGGTATTCGTGGATGTATCAGGATCCATCCATCCAATTTTGGTTGTGTCCCCCGAAAGCATATTTATCACAAATGTTTGCAATGTATCATCTAGATTGTGACCTGTTGCTATCACGTCCGCACCAATATCTTTTGCTGCATGTTCCATTGCACGTCTTCTAAGCGTACCGCAAATTGAGCATGATGTTGTTTTTTCACCATCTCTTAATTCCAATGCTTCATCCAGTGTTAATTCAAACAGATCTTTGTAAGAGAATACTTTGTGTTCTACGTTTAATTGTCTGCAAACTTTTTCTACAATCTCCAATGCTTCATTTCTGTATCCTGGTATTCCTTCATCAATTGTAATTGCTTTTATTTTAAAACTATGAGTTGATGCCATTTCATTAATAATTTTTAATAGTGCTAACGAATCTTTTCCGCCTGATACTGCAACTGCCACCAATTCATCATGCTGAATCATATTATATTTTGAAATAGTTTTAGCAGTTTTCTTTACTATGGATCTTGAAAAACACTGTGAACAAAGCTTTTCACCTGAATATTTTCTTGTATATACTGCTTGATTTTTACATCTATCGCATTTCATGAATTTGAATATTGCATTTCATTAATTATTCTTTAGATATTTTCTAAATTGTAAACCATCCTGATTTCATATATGACAAAGCAATGTTGAGTCCAAACAGAGCAAATGTGAATGCGTAAATTCCCCACATGATTATGTTGACTGATTTTTCAGAAATTCTTTTATCAATAATTGTGTGAATGAATTTCCCTCCATCCAATATTGGTAAAGGGAGCATGTTGATAATTCCAATGAAAAATGAAATCATCCATAGCCATATCAAGAACATCGTAATGTTGAAATCTACATCTGTCCAGTCAATGAAATTCATGACTGGTTTATACTGAATTGAATTGTCTCTGATAATCCCTATCAATCCTCTCTCAGGATCATCTGGTGATGCCATGATTTCTAAACCAAATTCTAATGTTTGACCACCTCGTATAACAGAAACATCAGCTGTTTCACCTGGATTTAAAATGGGGAAATCTGCCGGACCATGAATTGATATGTCATTTATTGAAGTTATCACGTCATTTGCAAGTAATCCTGCTTGTTCAGCTCCCGAATTTTCCATAATTGAAAGTATCAAGACTCCTTCTGACAGTTGATAAAACGTGTTTAAGATGGGTTCTCCAAATAATGGGAGATCTTCAAACATCATTCCAAAATATGGATTTGTTAGCATAATTGTACCTAAAACTATCGCAAATAGTACATTTGATGTGGCGCCTGCACCAATGACTCGTAACTTAGAAATCTTTTTTGCTTTATCAAATTCTTCATCATCTGGTTCCACAAATCCTGCAAACATTGCAACAAAGATTGCAAAACCCCCTGTTTTGATTTTAATTTTTTCTAATGCTGCAACAATACCATGTGCGCCTTCATGAATTACTAATACTATTGGTATTGATAACAAAAAATACGTAAGAGCTGGTGCAGAAGTCAATGTTATTCCTGGAACCAATAATGTTAATTGTTGAAAATCATTTTGGGCAGCAAAATAATTTGAAATATTGTTTCCTAAAAAGTAAAATGCAAAACCCATCATGATGAAACCTGCAATCACACTTACATCTGCAAATACTTTGATGACTCTTCTTGTTCTTCCAAGTATCTTGATCAAAACATCGTTGACACCTTTGTTCTTGTAAACTAGACTGTATGCTTTTATCTCAAAACCATACTTTTCAAATTTGAGAGCTTTTGTAACAATTACAATGGCTACCCATGCGATTAAGACATAGATAATCGAATTCTGAGTGATAAAATCAAGTTCCAAACTAATTGTTAATTTTTTAAAGTACAGACATTTATCGGTTACTATGAAACCTGTAATGATAATCTCAACATACCCCACCAAAAAATCAATCTCTAAAATTGCAGATGAACTTATAAAAAATAAAATAGTCGCATGCGTCAACATTTCTAAAATTTCTTCGGTCTATTCTTGGAAAAATAAAGTTGAAAATACATCTGAATACTTGGCTATATTCAAAACGATGACAAAAAACAGAATCGTTCTAAAAAAGAAAATCAAAGAAACTCATCCTTATGAAGTTCCTGAAATAGTTGAAATTGATGTCACTTCTGTCAACGGGCCCTATCTGAACTGGCTGATAGAATCCACAAACTAAAATTCTATTGAATATCGTAACAAAGAGACTATTCCACCCAGGCCTGTTACTCTTAAACCAATATCTGTAGAAGAGTCAACACTGTAAATTTTTACTCCTTTATTTTCAAGATCATTGAGAAAATCCATTATTTGTTGCTCGTCATTTTCTTGAATTATTTTGTCAGAAAATACCACTGATTCCACTGCTCCCATTTGGTTAGCGTTAAAAGTCTCATCATGACCCATTGTGAATTTTTTACTCTTTTGATTTGCAAGAACCATCACTTCATCAATGATTGATGAAGCTTTGGCCAATCTGCTATCTGACATTATTTCCTGCATTGTTTGTGATTTTGTAAATATGTAAATCCCATCTTCTCCTCCAGAATCTATGCCTTCAATCACTTGAACTTTGCATTTTTGAAGCTTTTGCGATTTTTCAAGAAAGTTTGCAAATCTTTTCTTTGTTTCGCCTGGACCAAAGATCACTATTGTGTCCTCTTTCTTGAAAATGGCTAGTATTGCTTGGTGCACCTTTTCAAAAAATTTTTCAATATTGAAATTAGTTTTGTATCTCTTGCCGCCTGAACCCGAATAAATATTTGGCATGAATTCTAAATGTGTGCCCCTTAGTCTTGCAATCCCACTGTCGCTGACATCAATTGCAACTAATACAAAACCCATTTGATTATTACTAGACTCTAAAAGTCTTTTTTCTGTGGATGACCACTTTTTCTTTGATATTGTAATGCCGTCATTAAATTTTAAAATAAATGAGTGATGTGAACCATGCGGTACTGATTCATTACTTGATTCAAAAATTGTACCACTTATTCTTAATCTATCTAACACGTCATCAAGCAAAATTTTTTCTATCGTTAATGCCACTCTGACTTTGATTCTTTCTCCTTTATCCGGTCTCGAATAATCATTTTCTCTTTTTAGAACTCTTGTTGTATCCCCAACCACTCTGTCATTTTTTTTAATTATGCGACGTAAGTTTAAAAGATCTTCCGAATCTTCTGGGATCACTGAAATCGAATTCTCATCTATTATCTTTATGATCATGATGTTAGTCTAATCTACAAAAAGAAGAGTTTAACTTGTGGTTTCTTCAGATCTTTTCTTCAGATAGCTTTCGACCCAATCTAAAGTAAGAACACCAGATTCAGCTAAATTTGTAAGAGAGTTTGAGGAAGCTTCTCCACTAACCTTACCATTGTTTCTTTTTAGCTGTCTCCATTTTAGAGACGTATTTCCACTTTTCGAATTATAAATAATTCCTAAAACATCCCTTCCATTGACAAATGTAATGTCTCTGATTTTTTTCAAAGTAACCTTGTCTGCTGCTTCTACATAAATCGCTCCGAGATTGTCTTCTCTTTCTGCAAAAACTTCAAAATCACCCAAATAACTTCTTGGTGCATATGACTCACATGTGCTAGAAATTACAAATCTTCTAAAACTTTCAAGTGATGCTGGAGTGTCAATCGATACCATTTTGAATGATTAAACTATTCGCCATTTATCAAGCTTTTTGAAAGACTCAATAGGAATACGCTTGAAATATGGCTCACGGGCAGTGATGTACCTATCCCTTTGATTGATGATGAGGATCTTGAGTTCTGAGCCTGTCTTAGGATTTTAATTGATAAAATTAATCAAAAAAATATGAAATTTCTAACCGAATATCTCACATTCCAAATTGAAACTCGAAGAGCCTTTGTCATTATTACTCCTGAGGTGAAAAATCTAGTTGCTAAAAGTAAGATCAAAGAGGGACTTTGTATTGTAAATGCCATGCATATTACTGCAAGCGTTTTCATTAATGACAATGAGGGTGGCTTGCTTGATGATTATGAAAAATGGTTAGAGCATTTAGCTCCACACAAACCAATTTCACAATATCAACATAACAAAACTGGTGAAGATAATGCAGATGCTCATCTAAAAAGACAAGTTATGGGACGCGAAATTGTAGTTGCTATAACGAATGATGAATTAGATTTTGGTCCATGGGAAGAAATTTTCTACGGTGAATTTGATGGAAAAAGATCAAAAAGGGTTTTAGTTAAAATTATTGGAGAATAATTATCCAAAGTCTGCATCACGTTTTTGACTTTGTGATTCATTCTTTCTTGCAGCTTCTCGGTATTCATCATCATGATTTTGAGGACCGTGACCACATTTTACACATGCAATTTTGAAACCATCATCATTTTTTTCATATGTTTTGCAACCACAAAAACATGCCATGTTGAAATATGATTTCTGAGAAGATATATCTTTTGGGATGAAAATTTTCACTTAAGCTGATTTACAACATTCGCCCATTGGAATTTCATGATCGTGTGGACATTTTCTTGGATGTTTTAACATTACACAAAGTGCATCTGTAAACTGCTTATTCATATGGTGTTCTATGCCACATACCATTTCTTCGTCAATTGCTACTTTGAGTGCACTATCCATGAGAACTTCTAATAATCTGCTATTTCTCATCATACTTGCGCCTATTTTTTCACCTTCTTCTGTAAGCTTTACGCCTGCCTTGTTGTAATTTACGAGATTTTTACCATTTAGTTTTTTCAACATTTGAACAACACTTGGCTGTCTAATGTTGAGCATTTTTGCAATCGTACTAATCTTAACATCTTCTCCTCTTTCTTTGATGTGCCAAACTGCTTTTAGATACATTTCTACATGTTCAGCTTCTGCAGTTCCTACGAATAATATTTCATCGTCATTTAGAATGTCCATGCTAAACCTTCTTTGAATCTTTTAATAAATATTCAAAGTATTGACGTGCAAATCCTGCCAAGCCTGAATGATCTGCCCAAATTGCAACAATTTCCGAAGAGTGGATTCCCCCCATTTCTGGACCTAGCAAAATTACAACATATCTTTTATCAGATATGATGCCTCCTCCGAACAACCCTTTCTTTATTTTTACAGTTGCAACTCTTTTGATTGATATGATGGATTCTTTATCCATCTTATCTGATGTTAAAATTGTAATATTCACTCCTTTATCATGAAGTGATCTTAATTTTGGCAGGGCCTGTTTAACTAAATCTACTCCCGCTTCAGGTAATGCTATCATTACTTCATTTCTACAACTATCTACCATTTCTAAAATTTTGGCTGCAATGTTAACTGCTCCTGAAAGTACCCAAATGTCCGGTCTTTCACTTGTTCCACTCTTTTCGTATAATGGAACAAGTTCATTTAGAATTATATTTTGATTCTGTGAAAAATCATTTTCCATTTTCTGTTTTGTAGTTTCTAATCCTGTTGAAGGTGATTTTGCAAAATACTTTGTTGGTCTTGAATCATCGGAGCCAATCCATCCTTTATCTTCTAGAGTTCCTAATACTTCATATATTTTGGAGTATGGCACTCCTGATTTTTGACTAAGATCTGACGCTGTTATTTCTCCCGATTTGAGTAATGCTGAAAATGTTCTGATTTCATAACTTGTAAGGCCTATTGTTTCCAAAGCCTTTCTAGTTTTATCGGATATGCTCATATGCGATCTAATTGATCAGTTTTGGTATTTAAACCAAGTATGCCTACTTCCTAAATTCCACACGGGGGCAAGTATGAAATGCGTTATATACTAATTCAGAAAAGTCATCAATGTAAGCATGGCACTAATTCAAATATCCAATCAATCCACCAAAAATTTAGGTAAGAAGTCCACGATTAGATTCACTCAGAGTATATGTCCAGATTGTAACATGATTCTGGATGCTGAGGTCTTTGAAAGGGGAAACCAAGTTTTCATGTCGAAAGTTTGTCCAACGCACGGTGAATGTGAGGAGTTATACTTTGGATCTTATGAGATGTATAAAAAATTCAGCACATATTGGATGGATGGAAAGGGTGCTCATTCTCCAAATGTGATGATTGACAAATGTTCATGTCCAAACAATTGTGGTTTGTGTTCAAACCATTTATCCCATAGTGGATTGGCAAACATGATCGTAACTAATAGATGTGATTTGACATGTTGGTATTGTTTCTTCTATGTGAAGAAAGGTCTTGAGGGTGCTTACATGTACGAACCTGATCATACGCAAATCAGGGGAATGATGAAAACTTTAAGAGCTGAAAGGCCAATTCCGGGTAATTCTATGCAGATTACTGGTGGTGAGCCAATGCTTAGAGAAGATATTGCTGATGTTATTAAAATAATGAAAGAAGAGGGTGTTGACCATATTCAAATGAATACTAATGGTATCAGACACGCAATGGATCCAGAAGCTGCAAGAGAAGTGAGACTTGCTGGATGTAACAACTTGTATCTTTCCTTTGACGGTGTCACTGCAAGAACAAATCCTAAGAACCATTGGGAAATACCATATGCCCTTGATAGTTGTAGAAAAACAGGTACTACAGTAGTGTTTGTTCCTACAGTAATCAAATCAATCAACGATCATGAATTAGGTGGAATTATCAGATATGCACAAAAGAATATGGATGTTGTTCATGCTGTAAACTTTCAACCTGTATCCTTAACCGGAAGAATGGGCAAGTCTGAACGTGAAAAATACAGAATTACCGTTCCTGATTGTGTTCAAAGAATTGAAGAACAAACTAATGGAGAAGTAACCGTTGATGACTGGTTCCCAGTCCCAAGTTGCATGCCTCTAACAAATGTAATTGAAGCATTCTCAAGCAAACCTAAGTATGAATTATCAATTCACTTTGCTTGTGGTGCAGGAACATACATCTTTGAAGATGCAGATACAAAGAAGTTTGTTCCATTAACGAAATTCTGTGATATTCAAGGAATGTTGGAATTGTTTGAGGATAAAGCCGAAGAGATTCGTTCTGGTAAGAATAAATATTTCACAATGCTTGAAGTTGTAAGAAAACTCAAAGGTTTTGTTGATAGTAAAAAGCAACCAGCAGGGTTAGATCTTGCAAAGATGTTTGGTAACATACTGATGAAGAGATCATTTGATTCAGTTGGTTCATGGCATGTCAAAGGATTATTCCTTGGAATGATGCACTTTCAAGACAAATACAATGAAGACCTTGAAAGATTACAAAGATGTGATATTCACTATGTAACTCCTGATCTTAGGATTGTCCCATTCTGTGCATTCAATGTAATTCCGGAGTGGTACAGAGATAGAATTCAAAAGAAATATTCTATCACCGTAGAAGAATGGGAAGAACGAGAGGGCGTTAAACTTGAAGACGGTCTATATCGTGGTCTTATGAGACGTGGAGCAGGTGATGAGCTTGCTGCTGGTTGTGCAAAAAGCCAAATGTTCCATGATGCATCACAAGCAACTATGTAACCCTGATTTTTTAAAATCTATATTTTACTATAAAGAGTAATAATTACTCCTATTCACAACATTTCATTGGCAGCCCAAACTCATCTGTTCCAAGTTGGATCTTTTAATTTTGAAGTAAAACATTTTCTGGTAATCGGAATATTGATTTTATCATTTTCAATATCTTTTCTCATTAGATCTCAAAACATCAATTATGGATTTGAGTTAAATGAATTTGATCCATTTTTCAATTTTCGTGCTACTGAATATATCATTGAAAATGGCTTTTCTGAATATTTTGGTTGGCATGATGCCAAAAGTTGGTATCCTAACGGAAGAGACGTTTCTGCTACTTCTCAAGTCATGCTTCATGTCACAGCAGCTATCACCTATCAGATATTTGGAGGAAATTTAAGCCTGTATGATTTCACCATTTTGTTTCCAGTGATAATTGGATCGTTAACTGTGATAGTAATATTTGCTCTAGTCCGATTATTTGGAGGACTCACTGCTGGACTCTTTGCCTCTATGCTTTTTGCTGTATCACTTCCGATAGTTTTGAGGGGTACTGCTGGATGGTTCAAGTCTGAACCTCTGGGAATTTTCTATGGTCTGTTAGGGTTGTATCTGTTTTTGAGTGGAATTAAGTCTGAAAATAAAAAAATTGCTATTTTAAAAATTGTTTTTGGTGGAATAGTGATGAGTTTTGGACTCGCGTCTTGGGGAGGAAATCAATTTTTCATAATACCAATTGGATTCTTTATTTTGTCTTTACCTTTTGTAAGAAAGGATCATAAATTTTTATTTTGGAGCATTCCATTGTTTACCGCAACATTTCTTTTGATGACTAGTATGTTTGAAAGGCCTGGTCCAAATTTTGTATTTGGTTTGGGGGGTTTTTCATTAATCATCCCAACTATATTTTTGATGGTTTGTATATTAATTCAAAAAATAAGTAAAGAAGAAAATAAAATTAGAAACAGCCTGATTCTATTAGTTTCTATAATCCTAATTGGATCCTTCTTTATAACAACAAGTGCTGAATCTGATTTTTTACCTTTGCCGAGTTTTAGATATCTAAATGCAATTAATCCATTTTTGACAACTACCAATCCTTTGGTTGATTCAGTTTCAGAGCATGCTACGACTACCCTTTCACAATCATTTTTCTTACATTCTGTCTTGATGATTTTTTCCGGTCTTGGGGTTTGGCTTATTTTAAGTAAAAAAATTAACCACGCCAAAATTTTTGTAAAAAATGACATGAAAGCATTTGTGCTTATTATGGGTATGACTGGCGTATATGTAAGCTCAGCTTTTATTAGGTTGGAGGTGTTTGCATCAATTTCATTAATCATTCTCTCTTCCATCTGTTTGTCGTATTTGACAACAGAAATTTTCAAAACCAAATCGCTAGAAAATAAAAATTACCTGCTAAAAATTTCATATGTTGTAATCATAACAATATTACTTATTGTTCCAATCCTGTTTCCTGTAAATGGAAATTGGATCAGTGCTGTTGATATTCCTCCCACAATACTAAATGGGGGAACTGTGTATCCAGCTGGTAATGACTGGTTAGAAACTCTGGAATGGATAAAAATGAATACTCCTCAGGATGCAATTATTGCATCGTGGTGGGATTATGGATATTGGATTACTACGATGTCTGAAAGAACCACTCTAGCTGATAATGCCACAATTGATTCTAAACAAATTCAAAACATTGCACAAATTTTCCTTAACTCGCCTGATGAGAGTTGGAACATGCTCAGAGGAATGAATGTTGATTATGTTGTAGTGTTTGTTGCTGCTCAAAACTTGGATGTAAATTATGAAGGAAAACCCCTGTATGTAATGGGTGGAGGTGGCGATGAATCTAAAAAACAATGGTTTATGCGCATCGCTGAAGTTACATTATCAAAATACTTGCATACTGATGGAATGAGTGGCACAGAATATTTTTGGAATGAAACATTACTAGGTAAAATGATTCCGTTTACAACGTTAGCATATCATAATTTTCAAAATCAACAGCAATCTGAAACTTTCAAACCTGGATTTTCTGAAATTAGTATTAAAGAAATTAAATATCATTCTGATGAAGATCCTCTAAAACTGGTTTACGCTTCATCTAGCTTCATAAATGAAAATAATTCACCTATAACTGGTGTATTTGTTTATGAAATAAATAAGAATTATGTGCCTATCATTTCTTAGCAAAATATTTTACGGATAATGGAAAAGTCTCAAAAACTTGTAGATACAATATATCTTGTCATGATTTCAACGTATGTTTTATTGGACATGGATTCGACAAATACATATTTCTGAATAGATGTAATTTTCAATTATTCTAATTTCAAAGGTTGCACAAAATTTATCTTATCTTCAAAGAAATTCAAATGCAATTTATGTATAGACAAGTAAATGAAATTATCTAGTTGATATGTATTGAATGAAACAAAAATAAAACTAGTTGTAATAATTCCTGCAAGAAATGAAAGTGATTTTTTACGTTCTACGTTAGATGCTTTAATGCATCAAACTTTTCAATTAGATAGAATCATCGTTGTTAATGATGGTTCTATTGATAACACATCTAATATTGCAAAAAATTTCAATGTAGATGTCATAGATCTTCCAGATAGGGGTTATAGAGCTACAGGAAAGCCTGTTTTGGCTGATGTGATCAATAAAGGACTCGAAAGCATAAAAAATGATGAATGTAACTACATCATGATTTTGGGTGCTGATCATATTCTTTCACCTGATTACGTTACAAAAATTATAGAAATTATGGAACGAGATAATCGAACTGTTATTGCTTCTGGTATTATTCAAGGGGAGCCTCAAAGAGACACTTCACCTAGAGGTTCAGGTAGAATTGTAAGATATGATTACTGGAAAAAACTTGGATTACACTATCCATCAGGATATGGATTTGAAAGCTATATTGTTTACAAAGCTTTAGTTGATTGTTTTACGGTCAAAGTAGTTCGTAATGCCTTCAGTCAGTCACAAAGACCCACTGGAAAAACTACAAACTATGAAAATTATGGAAAAGCAATGAGGTCCTTGGGATATCATCCACTATATGCAATGGGAAGAATTGTTTTAACGTTAAAACATAATCCAAAAAATACGTTGCAAATGGTATTGGGTTATTTTGATCGTAATACAAAAAAATATGATATTGCATCAAAAGTATGTAAATTTCAGTCTAATGAAATAAAGAAAAAAATAAAATTAATTCTCAGAAACAAACTGTAGTGTTTCAATCATGTTTCAAACTTGTTGTTTTAATTCAACTCCTTACCATCTTCAATTTGTTTAAGCATTTTTCTAAAATCTTCTAATTCCTCTTGAGAAGCTTTTCCAGTTTGTGCATCTAACAACACTCGAATCATTTTTGCAAATAAGGGATTTTGTCTTAATGTAACATCTAAATCAATTTTCATTTGAGATTTTTTATGCCATATTCCGATAATTATGGCAATGGGTATGTATAGTAAAATGAAAAGAATTGAAAATATGCCTAGGTTTCCCATTATTTCGTCTAGTATCGGTATACGTTCAATGAGTAATCTGTGAGAAATTAAAATAAAATTTCCTAGAGATAATAGAAAAATTAGATAATAACTGTGACCCTGTCTAAAATCAAACCATCTTCTTCTTACCCATAATTTATCCATGTTACAATAACAGATAATCAACAATTTATATCGTTTTTAAATTTATTATCACTCCAATCCATTTTTTACTTATTCGTTATAATTACACATTAATTGATTTTTTGTATTCAGGTTTGAACTCTGTGATTGATTGATTCATGGTTTTTTAAAATTATTTAATTAATAATATATTAACTAAAATTCAAAATAAATAACAAAATATACTGATGACCGTGATTTTTTGCCATATGATCCTTTAGAGGATATTTTTCTTCAACCATTTTAAAAAATATTTTCTTGAAATACTATGCTTTTTAAAATATATTTTTAAAAAACGTTTTACTATATATCTTGATTAATTAAGTTTAAAATAAGTTGGTCTTTTTTTAAATAGCTTTTTCTTAATGTATTCAATTGCGTTAACTGGAGTGGGATCAATTTCTAATTTTACTGCAAGATAGATACTAGCATAGTCTAAAAGATAAATCAAACAAATGATTTTTGTAAGGATATTTCCTTCTTCGCTTGCGATTTCTTTATAATCTATTTTTTTAATTTCAAAAAATTCTTTCAAAATTTCCCATCGTTCTTTAGTCTTTTCATAATCATCTTGTCCTCTGATTAGTATTGGTTGAAAGTTATTTTGTTTGTCCCATGTTACAATTCCATTATGACAGGATTCAATTACATCTTCTGTCACTGCCTGTATTTTGGAATTTTCTTGAAGCGAATTTTTAAATCTTATTGCAACTGGTTCTAATCCCCATGGATAGTATATCACGGGAGAATTATTGATCCATCCAGATATTTGTATTGCGGGATTTTCTTTTGAAATTTTTTTCGAGTTTATTTTCTCTGACATGTCTTCTAGCTTTTTGATGGATTCTAAAACATCTTTTTCCTCGATTGGAATTATTGGTTTTAAAACATGTAGCATTGCATAAAGAAATGACGTAAATGATGTTCTTGGTGAATGATGTTTTTTTATATTTCTGTGTGGTATGTTCTTCTCTAGACAAATATCTCTTATCATTCCTCCATCTGAAAAAACAATAATTTTTGAATTTATCCTAATTGCATTTTTAAGCATTGAAATGGTTTCAACGGTATTCCCTGAGATGCTTGTAACTACCACCACTGAGTCACTTGAAACAGTTTTTGGAAGGTGGTAACCCTTGACAACCGTGACATGTGTGCTTGTTTTTGATAAAATAGCTGAAAAAATATCACCAATTGCTCCGGAGCCTCCCATTCCTGCAAAAACAATGTGAGGGCATTTCTCATCTTTGATTTGAGGGAGATTTGAAAAATAACTGTCTTTGGCAATTTTTGGCCATATATCGTAAACCTTGTGCATTCCTTGAGAATCGAATTTTTCTAGTGATGCTAGGTCAAACAATAACCTGCGTTACATTTTTGGTGATATAATAGTTCAATTGAATTAAAGATAGTCATTTTAAATATGGCTGGAATATTTTTTATTTATGGACAGTGACACGATTATTGATTCCACACTAAGAACTGTTGAATGGAAAAACGATAAAGTGATTATGATTGATCAGACAAAGTTACCAAATGATCTTGTATTTGTGGAATATGACAATTTCAATCAGATTGCTAATGCTATCAAAACTCTGGTGGTTCGTGGAGCTCCTGCAATAGGTGTTTCTGGTGCATTTGGTTTGGCATTAGCTGTTTTGCAAAGTAAAGCAACATCAAAAGAGGGATTGTTAATAGACTTGGAAGATGCCAGAAAAATTCTGTTTGCAACTAGACCAACCGCAGTAAATCTGGGCTGGGGATTGGAACAAATAATGAGTGTTGCAAAGACTGGTGATTCAACTGATCAAATTATAGAATTAGTTATTTCAAAAGCCAAAAAAATGGCAGATGACGATATTGATATTAACAAATCTATGGGCAAGAACGGATCTGTTCTTTTTGAGAATGATGACACAATAATGACTCATTGTAATGCTGGTGCATTAGCTACAGTGGCATATGGAACGGCTTTGGGTGTAATTAGAGCAACTAGGGAAAGTGGAAAAAATGTCAAGGTTATTGCCACTGAAACTCGACCAATTCAGCAGGGTTCAAGATTGACCGCATTTGAGCTAAAACATGATGGATTTGATGTTAGTTTGATTCCTGATACTGCTGTAGGCTATTCCATGGCAAATGGATTAGTTGACAAAGTCGTAGTAGGTGCTGATAGAATTGTAAAAACAGGACATGTCTTTAACAAAATTGGAACCTATCAAGTAGCTACCATGGCCAAACAGCACGGAATTCCGTTTTATGTAGCCGCACCATTGTCCACGATTGATTTGGAGACAAAGGCTGATGATGTCGTTATTGAGATGCGTAAGGGAAGCGAGGTCACAGGTATTGGTGAGAAAAAGACGGCTCCTGATGGAATAGGCGTGATTAACCCCGCATTTGATATGACTCCTCCAGAATTAATTTCGGGCATAATTACAGAAAAGGGCGTAGCTGTAGCTCCATTTGAGGAATCACTCAAAAAATTATTTCAAGCTAATTAATAGAAAGTTTTTATTGTTTTTGAAACTGCAGTCTACAATATGAGTACTGTTTCAGCACAAGCAATTGAGGATTCCTTAAAACAGTGTATGGATCCTGAAGTCCCCCTAAATATTGTAGAAATGGGATTGATTTATGGGATTGATGTTACTGAAAATAATGACGTTAATATCAAAATGACAATGACCACACAGGGCTGTCCCCTTCATGAAACTTTGGTTCAGGATGCAACTAGATATGCCAAAAAGGTTCCTGGAGTAAATAACGTAAAAATTGACATTGTATGGGAACCAGCCTGGTCGATGGATAAAATGACCGAAGAGGGGAAAATCAAAATTAAAAATATGGGTGCCAATATGAATACGCCTGCACCAATTAACTATGAAACAGCCTTGCCTCAAGGTGTTGGAAAACTGGTCCAGCAAGAAGATGGCTCAATGGTTTTAGCAAATGAACATGAACAAGGTTTTATGGTAAATCAAGCAATTGTAGACTTTTGGAAGTCTTGTAATGGAGAACGTAAGGTTACGGAACTTGTACAAGTATTTGCGCAACAAACAGGCTTGCAAAGAAATCAAGTAGAAAAAGAGGTCATGCAGCTGCTGCAACAGTTACGAGATGGCGGTTTAATTGCAATTGCAGGTCAACCCAACACGCCAAATGTTGAATTTAAAAAATAATTTTAAAATACATAGTTGGAATTTGCACCGTCAAAGTTTATTGTAACGCCTGTTAGATATTTTATATCGTTTTCAATAATGGCTTTTACAAAATTTCCAATCTCTTCTGGTTTTCCCAATCTCTTCATGGGTAGTGTCATTTCAAATTCTTTGACATCTTCTATCAATTCTTGAGTTCTCTCTGTGTCTATTGGACCTGGTGCAATATTGATGCAGTTGATGTTTCTTTGAGCGTATTCTTTACTTAATATCTTAAAAACTTCGGTAAATGCCGCGCGATATGCTGAAGAAATTATTAATTTTGCATTTGGCTCTTTAATCACACTTGAGCTAATCAAAAATATGTATCCTCCATCACTGATTTCTATTTTCTGTAGAATGGTACAAAATCCCAAAAATAACTGATTGTGATAGGTATTCCAGTCCTTTTCAGTAATAGTTGAAAATGGTTTTGGATCTGGTCCTCCTGTATTTAGAACCAAGATGTCTGTTTTGTCATGCTCTTCCAAAAATTCTTTCACGCTGTTCAAATCTGATGTATCGATGTCTTCTTTGGATGCTGCAAATACCTCAACTTGCATCGTTCTAAGTGAATCTGAAATCGCTTTTCCTATTCCGCGTGAACCTCCAAGAACAATCGCTCTAGTCATAATATGTCAATGAATTTGATGATTAAATTTCTTTTATCTCTGTGATTGTAGCTAAAACCGAATCCATCTGTACGATTGCTTTTTTTTCATCCCACCCGAGGGCAACATACCAATCTCCTGCATCATCATGATATTTTGTTTCTAGTGTTTTGATTTCTTCAGGTTTGACATTGTATTTTTTTGCAATCCCAGAAACAGCCAATGCAATGGCATCCTTTTCCTTTTCCAGACGTCTCTTCATTAATCCAATTCCAGGACTCATATGCCATCTGACTTGTATCATCTAATATAGTTAATTCATAATATTATTCACAATATTGTATTTTTCTAATATATGGCATTACCATATTTCAAATAACCCGATTTTAGAAAATAAATAAAATGAAACTAAATCAGACATTTTTCAATTATGCATTTACAAATTCTAGCGTTTTGGTTTCATTGGTATCTATTTTAGCCGTTGTTGGACCTGTTGTTATTGTATCTGCAGGATTTTGGGATGCAATTTCGCATCTTCAAAAGGAGCCTGAATTTTTCTGGAGTCCTTCACACATCGTTGTTTATTTCGGAGTTTCCATGACTAGTTGTGCTGCAATCCTTGGTTGTATGCTATTATTCAAAAAATCAGTTCACGGTTCTCTTAAAACTGGAATTAATCTAGTTATTACAGGTTCTGTGGTCCAGATCATTTCCGGCTTTGGAGATTCTTTATCGCATGATCTCTTTGGAATTGATGGATTAATTTCATGGTCCCATCAACCACTTGAATTTGGACTGGTACTTGCATCATTAGGCTCTGTTTTGATACTTAAAAATAGAGAACATACTAAACTCAAAGTTTTCCTTCCTTTTTCAATAGTCGCTTTCTTGTTCTTCGTCACCTGGTTAATTTTTAACTTGGTTCTAATCTTTGGACACGTTATTCAATGTATTCAAATCTATGAAATATTTGCTTCCGGTTGCTCTATTTTGTAATTTTTTATCTTGAAATATGATGTTATGATAATTAAAACAGCACCTACAAGTATCATGATTCCTGAAGGAAACATTTTTTGTGAATTCGTATTGCCCAATTCCATCTGGAGATTTATAGTATCTTTTGAAATGTTTGTAATTTTTAATGTATGCATGCCGTTTTTGCTAAAATCAAAGTATCCTACTGACATTTTTGTCTGAATTTTTTGTTCTTGTATGATGTTATTCTTAGTGTCTAGCACTTGAACAAATATCTCATTTCCTGAAAATTCTGGCATGTAGAATTTGTAATATCCTATATCGGAGCCTGTAAATTCAATTTTTGTTTCAAAGGAATTTGACTTTTCTAACAAAACTGAATTGTATATTTTTTCAGTCTCGTTGAAAATCAACGATGTCCAAACTATTCCTATGACCGCCAACACGAATCCGATTTTCATTCCCAAATGCTTCATTTCATCATCTGAAAAACCATTTGCTTAATAAGATAATCTAAAGGACTCGGAGGGCTTCGATCCCTCGACCTAGCGGTTCGAAGCCGCTCGCACTATCCAGACTGTGCAACGAGTCCAAACAAGTAAGAATTTAACGGGCCTAAATATCTGTCTAGATACTTTGAAGGTATCAAAGAAAGTAGTTGGAGTCGAATATGCCATTCGCGATATTGTACTGGCCGCTCGAAAAGTAGAGCAAAAAGGCATGCAGGTTGATTATCTAAACATAGGAGATCCTGTACAATTTGGATTTCAACCTCCTAACAATGTAAAACAAGCTTTGATTAATGCCATTAACAACGGCGACAATTTCTATTCGTCATCTGAAGGTCTATTGGAACTAAGACAAGAAATTGCCAAAAAAGAAAATGCCAAAGGACTCTGCATCACCGCAGATGATATTCTAATCACAAATGGGGTTTCTGAAGGCCTTGACATGGTAATATCTTCGATTGTTGAAGAAGGCGATGAGGTATTGTTACCCGGTCCATACTATCCTCCATATGCTTCCTATGTTAGATTGCACGGAGGAGTGCCTGTAGAATTCGGAGTTGATTTGAACAACTCAACTCCTGACATTGATGATATAAAATCCAAAATTACGTCAAAGACTGTCGCTATTTGCTTAATCAGTCCAAACAATCCTACCGGGGTTGTGTTCAATGAAAATTCTCTCAAAGAACTTGTGGATATTGCAAATGAACATGATCTTTACATCATTTGTGACGAAATTTATGATCAAATAATTTTTGATGACAAATTTGTAGGAATTGGCAAAGTTGCTAGAGATTCACCTGTAATCATTCTTAACGGATTCTCCAAGGTCCATTTGATGTCTGGTTGGAGAATTGGATACATTGCATTTAATCAATCTCCTCAACTCAAGGAATTGCGTGAACATCTTCCTAAACTAGCTAGAGTAAGAATAGCAACCAGTCTACCGGTCCAATATGCAGCTTTAGAGTCTCTGCGTGGTCCTCAGGATTATATTCATGATTTTATTTCAGAAATTAAAAAGCATAGAGACTTGGTCGTAAAGCGACTTAATGAAATGCCTGGTTTGTCCTGTCCAAATCCTAAAGGAGCATTCTATGCGTTTCCAAAAATTGAAGACGACAGGTTTGGAAATGACAAAGAATTTGTAACAAAATTACTCGAACAAAAGGGCGTACTCACTGTTCATGGGTCTGGGTTTGGTGAACAATATGGTCGTGGACATTTTAGATTGGTTTATCTTCCAAATCTTAAAGTTTTGGATTCTGCAATGGACAAAATCCAAGAGTTTGTCAGTCAGTAATTCCAAACTGTGAATTTTTCAGGAACAACCTCTATGATGCAATTTGTATCATCTAATAATTCTCTTGCAGATTTACCTTCCAATGATTTGAAATATCGTAGAAGGATCTTTTTTGCAATAGTTTTAACTTTGTTATTTTCTAAAATTAGATTTGCGTTTCCTGTAACCAAAACACCGTAAATGTTTGGGGCGTTAATACCTACATCAATACAGCATGAAACCTTGTTGCTTTTCTTTACATTTTTTGCTTTCACCGTTTTGGTGTTGGTTCCAATGTAGAATTTTTTTCCACTGTATCTATACCATACAGGCACAATGTGCGGAGTTTTGTTTTTACTGATTGTCGCCAATCGCAATATTCTCTGTTCTTTTAGAAATTCATCCCTTTTGTTCATGCTTTCTAAGTCCTAATAATATCATAAATATTCCAAAGCCTATCATTGCTACGGAAACTTTTTCGTTTGTAAATTCATTATTGTACAAAAAATCTTCTACAAAATCTATGCCCCATATCAATATCTGTTGAATTAGAACTGTTCCTCCCATTACACAAAAAAGCACTCCGATGGCTGAAAACCAATTCCTTCCTCGCCTATAATGTTCGTGACTCATGATATGTGATAAAGTGGACTTAAACTATTTTGATGCCCGGATTCTTTATCTTATTTCTGATCATTGCATTTAGAAGCAACGGGGTACACATTTCTGCAAGATAAGACAGTTCAATTGGGCCAAGATATATCGATCTTAATCCCTTAATTTCATCAATCAATCCATTCACTATTGCTACGGATTCTTTATCGTCACCGCAAACAAAGATGTCGTAATCTAATTCTAGTGTGGGATTGATCAGTTTTTTTTCAGAAATTACATGAAATGCTGAGACGAGTTTTGTCTTGTCTTTCATATGTTCTGAAACGAGTTTGTATGAAAATGGTTTGTTTTCTTTAATAGAAACACACTCAAATCCAACATCTGTTTTTGTCATTGGAACAATTGGAGATACAACTACACAACTGTCTTTAATTTCTGATAAAATCCCTGAACATACAGAATCAATATTTTCATATGGAATTGACAAAATCAAAACATCACTTTCTTTTGCAACTGAAACATTATCGTTTCCAGAAATTGTTCCCTTTATTTCTCCAAAAGCTTCCTTTGCAAGATTTGTATATTCCACGGCTGATTCAGATGCTCTTGCAGCATCTCTAGAACCAATAATCACGTCATTATTTTGTGACCACCTTAGGGCAAATCCTTTACCCATTCCACCTGTTCCGCCAATTATTCCAACTTTCATAAACTCTATCGGACAATGTTATTATTATCTCTATTTAAAATTCGTTCAAAATGGGACAGATAATTTTTCTTAGACATGGTCAAGCAAAAAATAATACGGATAGGGTTTTGGCCGGACGAACAGAAGGCATCCCGTTAACTGAGGCTGGAATTAAGCAAGCAGAGCATACTGCTGAATTACTTGAACACATGAACATTTCCGCAATCTATTCCAGTCCTATTCAGAGAGCAAAACATACGGCAGAAATTGTCGGACAACATAATTCTATCGATGTCATCATTGATGATCGATTAATTGAACTTGATATGGGAAAGTTCACTGGCATGCCATATGATGAGATCATCAACAGTCATGGAAATGTATTCATGAAGTTCTATAATGGGGAATTAGAAATTGCTCATAATGGTGTAGAGACTTTTTTTGACGTGAAAAAGAGAGTTTTGGGAATCGTCGATCATATTATTGCCAGTCATCCTGATCAAAATGTTGTACTTGTGACTCACATGGACCCAATTAAGGCAATGCTATCCACAATAGTGGATTTGTCTGCTACGAATCTCTTTGAGTTAATTATTGCAAATGCATCTCTGAATATCTTCAGGGAAAAAGATCAAAAATTCTCCCTTTCTGGATTAAATGTCATGCATACGTCTCGATTCGATCAGAACTGGTAATTAGTAATCTTGAAAACCCTTAAATAGAAATTAAAGTTCACGTCATTCAATCGCTAATGAAGAAGTTTATTGCACCACTTTTGGTATTGGCCGCTTTAGTAATAGTCCCAGCTGTAGATTTAGCATTTGCTGCTGGGGATGAACCTGGAGAATATCTTGATCGTAGAGTGGTTATTTGGAATTTATTTTATAGATTAATGACCGTTGCATTTACTGTAGGTGCAGTTGTATCTGGAACAATGATTTGGCAATGTTGGAGATTCAGAGAATCTCATCCAAAGGCAAAACCTACTCCATATGAGGGAACTGACTGGTAAAGATGAGCGGACACTCAAATTGGCCAGAATGGGTTTATGTCGGAGTTGTGGTTGCCTTGATGTGTTGGGTTGGGGCAGAAGCATGGGAAGCAGAAAGACTTGTTGAACATGTTCCTGCTGACGCTAAAACAATCATTGTAACTGGACAACAGTGGTTCTGGACGTTTGAACATGAAGATGGAACAAAAGAAATTGGTGAGTTACATGTTGAGGTTGGAAAGGCTTACAAGTTTGAGATAGTCTCAAAAGATGTTAATCATTCTTTTAACATTCACGATTATGTAGTTTTAATGGATGCAATTCCTGGTAGGGTTAACACTGTATGGTTTGCACCAACTGAGGTTGGAACCCATGATATTCAATGTAGAGAATACTGTGGACTAATTCACTATAACATGAGAGGAACATTGATTGTGGAGGAACCATCATCTTGATAACGCTTTTATCTCAAAAAATTATTGAGGTTGTTATCTAATGGTTCTAGAATTACAAAAGCCACGACCAATCTGGCAAATCATGTTTTCAACTCATCATACTGATGTAGGTTTACTTTACCTGATTTCTTCAATTGCATTTTTGTTCTTAGGTGGAACATTGGCTCTCGCAATTAGAGCCGAACTATTCTTACCTGGTGCACAAATAATTGGCGATGCCATGACGTTTAATCGAATATTTACAGTTCACGGTACGACGTTGATCTTCTTGTTTATCATTCCGTTTGCATCTGCAGTAGGTAACTACTATGTTCCAATCATGGTCCGATACAAGGATATGGCATATCCTAAACTCAATGCAATAGCATTTTGGATGATTCCTCCTGGTGGGGCTCTTATCTGGTTAGGATTTGCAGATTTTACGTGGTATGCAACACCGCCTTATTCTATCATAAGTGCTCCAGGTCCTGCCGCAGATATGTGGATATTTGGATTAAAGATTTTGGGTATCTCATCCGTACTTGGTGCGATTAACTTTGTCGTCACAATTCTAAAATGTAAACATCCTGACATGTCAATTGGACAGGTTCCGTTGCTAGCATGGTCTTTCCTCTCTTCCTCTCTGATCATTCTTGTTGCAATTCCAACATTTGCGGCAGCACTTCTAATGTTGCTTACTGACAGACTTGGTGTAAGTGGTTTCTTTAATCCTGCAATGGGAGGGGATCCAATTGCTTATGCCCATTTGTTTTGGTTTACATTCCATCCTGAAGTCTATGTTTTGGTTATTCCTGCAATTGGCATGATGTATGAGATTATTCCAAGATTCTCAAGAAAACCGATCTATAGTTACAATTCTGGTATCTTTGCATTTGTATTGTTGTCCATTGTCGGTTTTTCATCTTGGGCTCATCACATGTATGCAACAGGAATGTCATTTACCGAAAAAACAGTTTTCATGGTAGGAACTCTAGCTGCGGTACCTGCATCTGCAATGCACGTGTTCAACTTCATTGCAACCATGTGGAATGGCAGAATTAAATTCTTGACCCCAATGATGTGGTCAGTTGGAGGAATTGCATTATTCTTCTCTGCAGGCGCAGGTGGTGTTGCAAATGCTGCCATGCCTTTAGACTTCACGACCCATGATACATACTGGGTGGTCGGTCACTTCCATCTCTTCGTCATGGGTACCATTGCATTTGGATCTATAGGTTTCATCTACTACATGTTCCCATATGTTACAGGTAGAATGTACAATGAGACCATGGGCAAAGTTCATTTTATCATGTCATTTATTGGAACCGTGCTGGTATTCTTTACACAACACGTGCTTGGCTTGTATGGAATGCCAAGAAGAGTTTTCGATTATCCGCCAATTCCAGAATGGATTGCCATGAACCAAATTGCATCTGTAGGTGCAATGATTATTGGTATCAGTATGGCAATCTTCTTAGCAAACATCATTTACAGTTCTGCAAAAGGAAAACTTGCAAACACAGACGATCCATTCGATCTGGGTGGCAAATACTATTATCCTTTCGAGGCAAAGAACCCATCACATTAGGAGAAATATGAAATGACTAACGTTAACCCCCAAACACTTTACAGAACAACTCCAGCTAGAACTGGAAAAATGATGGCAATCATGTTGGGTATCTGCATTGTTGGCGGAGCAATCTTCTTTTCAATGTGGGACTATTGGATTTCAGAACCAGCTCCAGTTGTTGCAATGATGGCAGGAGGTAGTGATCATGCTGCACCCATAGCACAAACCGGACAAACGATTACATCTGATCTTTCGTTTATAGAATCGTCTGATTTCCGGACTTTGGCGTTTAATGCATTGCCTGGTGAACCTGACAATAATCCAACCATTAACATGAACGTAGGAGACAAAGTCGTCTTTAATGTTGTTAATGATGGAAAATCTTTCCACTCCTTTGGTGTTACCAAAGATGCTGAAGGGTTTAGTGGAATTATTCCTGGAAGCGAAGTAGCCGCAGCATCTAATCCGTTAAAATCTGGTGAAGGCGGTTCATCCGAGTTTGTTGCAGGTGAGGAAGGAACTTACTATTACATCTGTACTGTTCCAGGTCATAGAGATCAGGGAATGGTAGGTGAAATCATAATTGGTCCTGCACAAGGTGGTAGCTCTTCAGGAGTTGCAGCAGCCCCAACAGGAGTATCTCATGACTTCACTTTAGACTTTGTAGAATCGTCTGATTTCAGGACTTTAGCGTTTAATGCGTTACCTGAAGAAGATGGACACAATCCTGATGTTAAGGTAAATTCAGGTGATGAGGTTACTATTACTTCTAACAATTTAGGTAAATCATTTCATGCATTTGGAGTCGTTACAAATCCTGAAGACTTTAACAGTATTGTGATGGATTCTGCAATTGCAGCAGCAACAAATCCATTAAAGCCAGGTGAGGGAGGTAGTGTAACTTTCACTGCAGGTGCACCGGGAACTTACTATTACATCTGTACAGTTCCAGGACATGCTTTACAAGGTATGCAAGGTAGTTTCATAATAGAATAGTTTTGGCAATCCAATATCTTGCATTAGTCACAATGATGGTTTTGTATTCTCTAATGATCATCGGAGGATATGTTTCTGCAGCCGGACTTGGATTGACTTGTCCTGAATGGCCTTTGTGTCCAGATGGCATTATGCCCTCAGAAGAATACCTTATCGAATGGATTCACAGGTTGGTTGCAGCCACTACTGGTTCACTTGTTATTGCAACCATGGTTGCAAGTCTGATTAACAAGAATTCTGATTTGAAGATAAAGGTAACCAGTTCCCTGGCAACGGT
The DNA here is from genome assembly GCA_029263475.1 of Candidatus Nitrosopumilus sp. Classification (GTDB taxonomy): domain Archaea; phylum Thermoproteota; class Nitrososphaeria; order Nitrososphaerales; family Nitrosopumilaceae; genus Nitrosopumilus. The sequence continues at coordinate 6,528 of JAJCXK010000057.1, read as the reverse complement.
ATTTGTTATCACCCAAATTGTACTTGGTGCAATGGTTATTGATCTAAAGTTACATGCAGTATTAGTCGCAGTTCATCTGGGAATTGGAATATTGCTGTTCGCTATGGTGCTGTTGACCACGTTATTTGCATTCAGAGTTTCTAAAACTTCTATGGCATCTAAGGCTTAGATTTTTTAAAAAATCCTGGTAGATAGATATACGCTATCACTCCTGCAAATACCAAAGCCCCCGTAATTATCGCGCCAAAGAAAATAAATCCAAACGGATTCTGAGTTCCCATGTTAAACGTATAAGTAAGAATTCCATCCGTTCCTCCCATATCGTACAAGTCAATTTTTACAATGTGGTTTCCTGCATTTTTCCATATGAAATCAAAGTCCCAATGCCCTGTTTCAATTTCTGTGGGTGGGATTGCATTTACTTGCTGCTCATTGTAGAAAATTCTAATCCCCATGGTAAATTTGTCTACTTCCTCAAAATTCTCATCAGTTACCCTGACCAAAAACTGAGATGGTTCATCTATTTGTGGAAATTCAGGCGTAGTGGCCACTTGAACCCTATATCCGCCATAAAATTCCTCAGCAGAGTTAAACATCGAATGGGCATATGCTGAGTCAAATCCTACATACCCTGAAAGAATTAAACCTATAATCAGAAAGACTGATCGCCTTGTACTCATCAAATATACTAAAAGATTGATGAATATATTACAAGTTAATTATATCGCGAAAATCTTCAAAACCTTTAAATCCTTATTGCCAAGAAACTCAATCGTTGACCCTTGTAACAAAATCAATCGATATTAAAACACCTGTTGACAACGTCTTCACCTATTTTGCAAGACCAGAACATGTTTCTGATCAAATCAAAAATGATATGGTGGGAATGACTGTTATTCCAATGGATATCAAAGAAGGAATGGGTGTTGGTACAACATTCAGAATTATCGGTGACTTTAGCGGTAAACGTTTAGAGTGGGATGGTGAGACCATTGATTTCGTTAGAAATGAAAAAATCACTGCGAAACAAATTGAAGGTCCGTTTAAGAGATGGACAATCACCAACGAATTCAAGGCATTAGGCAATAATCTTACCCGAGTAACCATGTCAGTTGACTATGAGATGCCATTTGGTCCATTAGGAGCAATTTTGGATAAAGCAAAATTTGCAAAGTCTGCTGAGAAAGGAATGGAAACTGCTCTATACAACGTTAGAGGATTACTTGAAGGAAATGGTTCAATTCCAGTGTACATCACACTGGATGCCTACCAAAAACTTCTAGCCGAAAAGAAAAAAATGAATGATGTTCCAGTTTCGACTGCACTTACAGCAATTATTGAAAAGTACAACGAAATTGAAGCAAAAACACAAAACTAAATTTTCATTATTTTAAAATCTTAAGATTAATAACAACTCTAGGCTTTTCATTTTTGGTGGGTCTATGGCGCAGCCAGGTAGCGCACCGGACTCTTAATCCGGTTGTCAAGGGTCCGAATCCCTTTAGACCCGCTTAATATTTTGATTTTTTTATAAAAATGACTACTTCCTTATGCACTTTCTCATGTATTTCTCAAAATTTTATTGACCAAAATAATAATTTATGGACATGATGATTTTGAAAATATTTTGATAGACGATGTAATATCTTTGGTTTAACTTATGATTATCTTGAAATAAGTATTCAGTGTATTCTTGTTAGATATCTTGGTTTTTTGCAATCTTGATTCTCGTCAAATGTTGAAAAGATGTATCAACTAATTAAGTCACAATTTTTTAGAATGATATTGCTACAAGGCATTTATGTTATCTATGTAGATTACAGTTTTTTTAATAGGGTGAATTTTGGTTTGTCTGGTTCTATATCCTCATGCATCTCTACATCGCTTACGAATCTTACCTTGTAGTCTAACCATCTATTTTTCATGTTACGAAATTTTTGGTTTTTGTCAATCTGCTTTTCTGTCACCTCAAATTTTTCACAATTCATAATGTATTTTCCAGATACTCTGAATATCTCAGAAATTCCTTTTTTTAACGTCTCATCATCTAGGTAGTTCATTAGTCCATGTGTGAATACAAAATCCACTGAAGAATCTCCAAATGGCAACTCTGCAATGGATCCTTTCTTAAACTCTGCAATGGGGAATTTCTCCTTTGCTATCTCTAAGGCGTGATCATTAAGATCTATTCCGTGTATTTCAAACGTATCCGGAAATAATCGTAGATCGATTCCCGTTCCACACCCTATCTCCAAAATGCTGGTACATCGCAAGGATGTGGCCAGATCTCTTGTGAATTTTGCAAACTCCTCATTGTATCTTGATTCGTTTTCATCCGAGTATTTATCCCAAAATTCTTTATCATAATTCATGGATCTTTTTCAAACAAAGCTGTATTTGTTATTAATTGTTCAATGATGGCAATTACATGGGACAAGTTTTGTATCAAATGTACAATCATGTGGCCCGTCAGATTTGCCTTGTGTTGGAATTTCTTTCATACAGTCATCATGACGTCCTTTTCTACAAAACCAGCATATTTCGGATGTCTCTCCTATGTCACAGGAATCCATGATACGTTAATCTTCTCTCTGGGTAAAAAACCTCATGGACTCAGATAAACGTCAACCATGGCAAAAATCTTTCATCCTTGCCCATGATTACGTCAGTAAATGATTTTTGTACTGCTTTGGTAATGTCGCCCATCTTACCATTTCCAATTTTCACCTTGTCGATCTGAGTGACTGATTTTACTTCTGCTGCAGTACCGGTCATGAAAATTTCATCTGCCGCGTAGAGATCATCCCGCTCTAAATCCCGCTCAACTACAAATCCTCCATTCTCTTCGATGATCTGAATGATACTGTCTCTGGTGATTCCTTCTAATCCTCCTGCTGAAAGTGGAGGTGTTTGAATTATGTCGTCCTTGACAACAAATATGTTCTCTGCACTTCCTTCTGCAACTTTTCCATGTGAATTCAACATGATTGCCTCGTCATATCCGTTTTCCAATGCTTCCATTCTTGCAAGTGCTGCATTTGCATAGTTTGATGCGGCTTTTGCTTGCATTGGTTGAAATCTTGAATCTATCTTTATCCAGCTTGAAATTTTACATTTTGCTCCAGAAAATTTCCCTGCCTTAGACTCACCCATCTTCCATTCCCAACATGCGATTGAGACATCAACTTTGTTCTGGATTGGAGTCAGTCCCATTGTGCCGTAACCATAGTATGCCAATGGTCTGATGTATGATTCTTTGAGTCCTCCTGCTTTTACAGTTTTTATGATTCCTTCTGTAATTCCTTTTTTTGAGAATTGCATCTTCATCGAATATAGCTTTGCTGATTTGAAAAACCTGTCAACATGTTCAGGTAATCTAAAAATTGCTGAACCATTTGGAGTATCATAGCATCTGATTCCTTCAAAAATTGATGTTGAATAGTGTAATGCGTGAGTTAACACGTGAACTTTGGCATCCTTGAATGGTACTAATTTCCCATTCATCCATATTTTACCTGTCTCTTTCATAGGAGACGAAAAAAATATTGCTAATTTAAAGAATTATTTTTTTGAGTCCTGGTTTCAAATTCTCTGTAAATACATATCAGATGAATGAAAAAGTTAGGTGTGGAGTGGACTTTGGCATTTGCAGGAATTGTCTTTCTGACAATAGGCTTTATCGGTCATGCATTTGAAATGAGAAAGATCCGTCTTTCTGAATATGGGGAAAAAGAACTAGGTTCGGTCAATATTTTCATGAGCAAGAAGAACTTCAAATGGTATGCTGTGATTGGAATTGGAATTGCTCTTTGGATGATGGCTGAGCGTACATGATGAGAACTATATAGATCATCTCTAAATACTATGGATTGTTACATATGCTGTCGCGTGTTTTGGGTAACGCCGGACTAACTCTAGATGATGGTCCAAGAATAAACCCATGATGGCGTTTACAGGTGAAAGCCCGTAACGTCACTTTTCTTTATACAAAATCTATCTTTGAGACTTCCTGATGTATTGCTCGTATTGCTTTTCTAATGTTGTCTTCCTTGTCTTCGATAACAATGATTATTCTTGATGTTTCTTCTTGTGCATCCATATTCAAAATGTTTAGTCCTGATTCACCAATTCTTGCACTGGTTCTTGAAGCTACTTGTTGTACTCTCCACATCTCATCACCGATTAGCGTGATAACCCCTCTGTTGTATGTGATTGTTGCAAGTGAATCAAATCCGAGTAAATATTTTTCATTCCTACTCACGTACTCTCCATCTAGGAATAATATTCGAGAAAACTCAATTCCATCTTTTGTAAATGGCGATAGAATTATGAATTCACTGTAGTGTTTGTCCTTTTCTAATGATGTCAATAGTTTCTGAATAGCACTTGTTTCAATTCTAAAAATGGCACAGTTTTCTTTTCCTGTGACTATCTTAATTGGGTGTCCTTCCCGCTCATCCACTATTCTCTTAACTGTGGTTATTTTTTCTGGATTTTTCATATTTGTAATTGTAATTGGCACATCCACTCCGTTTTCTACAATTTCTTTAATTGCAATTGGATCTAAAATCTTCATTCCAAACATTCCTGCAAGTCTTGCTTCATTGTATGACAATTGAATTACTTCTCTTAATTCCAGATCAACTATTTTTGGATCCGCAGAAACTACTGAACTGTCTTTTTCAAAGTCTATACTGGTTTCATATTTTTTATGAAATAATATTCCAAGATCTGCCGCCGTTCTGTCTGAACCCCCTCGTTCGTATGTCGTGGTAATATTGTCGACAGTTTTTCCAATGAATCCTCCAATTGTGACTACCTCGTTTTTTTCTACTATATCTGCCATTTCACTCATCTTTTCTCTAGATTCTGTAGCAAGGAAATTTGTAAATTCAATGTTATTATCAGTAATTATTGGCCAATTTTCAAAATTAATTGCATCTGCCTTGATGCCATTGCTTCTAAGAACGTAATTCATTACGTGGGACATTAAAATTTCTCCTGAAAATGCCAGGGCACGTGATCGTGTCTCATTGACGAATTCTTTGATTTCCAATGCCTCATCAAGTGCTTTTTGCGCCTTTTCCAGATGAAGATTGATTACATTTTCACAGTCTTTCTTATTTTCAGAATTCACCATTTCCAAAATTTTTTGATATGTTGATTTAACAATGTCAAGAGATGGGGCAATTCCGTTCTCTGCATTTCTACCCTGTTCCAAGATTATGTCCGTTAGAGAACGCTTTTTTTCATTATGGATAGTTAACGGTGCTGAAAAAACCGCAATGATTTTGGAATTTTTTTCCAAATCTATGATTCGTTGAATGATCTTTGGAATTGTTTCTCCATTCGGACCTATTGCACTGCCGCCAAATTTTGCAACTGTTAACTTAGTCATGATGTTTTTTCAAAATTCAATAGCCATCTATTAAGCATTTGATTATTGGTTCATTAATTTTTTAATAATCTCTGATGCAATTTTGGCACCGTTGGTATTCATCTGGTTTCTCTTCTCTTCTAGTTTTTTCAAAATCAATTCGTCTAGTCTGTTTATGTCTTCAAAAACAAATCCTTGTTCTCTTGCATTATCCTCTTGTTCAAAATGACCTTTGATCGGTATGAATATTGAAGGAGTTCCATAAGCATTTGCTTCATCTATTGTTGATTTCCCTGCCAAAGAAATTACCAAGTCTGCAGCAAAAATTAGTTCATGCAAATTTTCAACAAACCCTAAGTTTCTAACGTTTTCAAATTCTCTATCTACTGCCGGACCTGATACCAGGACTACTTCTACATCCTGATTGATCTTTGAAATAACATTCAGTGCCTTTTCAATTAGAAACAATCCTGCATCTGTTCCGCCTATGCTGATAACGATCGTTTTCCTCCCAAACAAAAATTTCTCTCTTAACTCTTTTCTTGTAAGATTTGTTTGTCTGACTATCGGGCCCACTTTTCTGAGGTTATCTTGACTATCTCCGCTTTCAGGAATTATGACCATGTCACATTTCTTGATAATTTCTTGCATTGACTTGTTCATCTTTTTTTCGATAAACGATGCTAATCCCTTGGTAAATCGAGTTTCTAGAACATCTGTAACCAATACGGTTGGAATCTTCATATTTTGCGCGACAGTCAATGATGCAAAATCCTCATCACTTATCACTAAATCTGGAATGTTGTTTTGAATGATTTTCTGTGAAATGTTTTTGCATTCTTTGTAGTATTGATAATAGTTCCACAACCACCTTGCAGGATTTTTCAGCGTGCCATTTTCAACCACAAATGAAGGTGGATTGTATGCATCTTGTACATCAAGATTTAACTTCTTCAGAATTTTTGCAGCACCGCTTCCTGTTGTAAAATTTGTTGAAATATTCTCTAAATTGTTCACAATTGCTATGTCTCGGGTAATGTGACCAAGTCCAATTGGACTAGAAAAAAAATTAACAACCTTCATATTTTTCCTCAGTTTGTGTCAAATTTCTATATTGTTCCTTGTCTCAAAGTTTAAATGGATTTTAACAA